>JBKPMX010000203.1:0-8811 GCA_046765655.1 Acidobacteriota bacterium | reverse complement strand
GACAGTGATTGTTGGATACGTGATTTGGTTGTAGGTCCACATCACCACTCAATTCCGTGTCGTGAGGTCAGTACCACCGCGCGGTAGCCGGTGGGTGCGCAGCTTGCGACTCACATCACCACTCAATTCCGTGTCATGAGGTCAGTACCACTGCGCGGTAGCGGGTGGGTGCGCAGCTTGCGACTCACATCACCACTCAATTCCGTGTCATGGTGTCGAGTCGAACCGTAACAACCTACATTACCGATCACCATGCGCGAATTGACTCCGCGGCCTCACGACTGATGAAACTCACCTACTCCACGTCGGTTAAATGACAACACATCCGGGCGACAGGACCAAGCCCCTCGCACACTCCGGTACGCTGCTGAAAACTCCACACGTGTTGAGTAAGTTTCCGCAAAACCTATCTTCAGTCTTCGGTTACAGCAGCCAAAACTTTCACCCGCAAGAGTGACGTAAGTCACTGCTGACAAAACTCAAACGCTTTACTCTTCTCGTCAGCAATCAAGGTCGCCCGCTTTGGAGTAGTGGTTGCTATGCACAAGGTTCTATTTCCTTTGAAGGCATGACTGTGTCGAAGTATCAGACCCGTATTCCAGACATTCAATTCTGGATGGACATGATCCCCTGTCAGGCCGCATGTCCAGTTAAGACCGACGCAGGTAAGTATGTTCAACTGATCGCCGAGGGTCAGTTCGAAGAATCATTTCTCGTATCCCGCTCACCCAATCCGTTCGCTTCAGTTTGCGGCCGAGTCTGCGCAGCGCCATGTGAAGACGCCTGCCGTCGCGGCAAGATTGATTCGCCGATAACTATTCGCGCCCTCAAGCGCTTTGTGACTGAGAAGTATGGCGTCGAATCGATGGAGCCAGACACTCAAGACACACTGCGGAGGGGTGTTCAAGACGAGGGCAACAAGCGGCGCTGGCATCTGCCGGTGTTGCAACAGAGTCGCGCGAATGTTGCCCGGGGAAAGAAGGTCGCCGTTATCGGCGCCGGTCCTGCGGGAATTGCTGGCGCAAATGACCTGGCTTTGATGGGCTATCGAGTAACCGTCTTTGAAGCAACGAACCAGGCCGGCGGGATGATGTTTCATGGCATTCCTGAGTTTCGCCTACCGCGCTCAGTCATCGAGAAAGAAGTTCAAAAAGTTGTTCAGCTTGGAGTCCAGATCAAGCTGAACACACCACTCGACGAAAAATTTGGAATTAAACAACTTCGCGACGAAGGTTATGAAGCGGTCTTTCTGAGCGTTGGCGTGCAGAAGGGCCGCGACATGAACATCGAGGGTTCAAATCTCGATGGTGTTGTCAAGGCGATCGATTACCTGCTCAACATCAACAACGGTTATCGAGTCGATTTGGGCCAAAAGGTTCTGGTCATCGGCGGTGGGTTTGTAGCGTTCGATGCTGCACGTATGGCCCTGCGTGCGGGAATCGAAGCGGCAGATGGCGGCGTTGCGGAGCCGGGGACAGATGGCCTTCATGCGGCTATCGATGCCGCGCGCGCCGCCATCCGCTCCGGTGCAGTTGAGGTTCACATCGCGAGCCTTGAATCATTCGAAGAGATGCCGGTGATGCGGAGCCAACAGGGCCGCGAAGAATTCGAAGAGTCACAGCGTGAGGGCGTTCACTTCATTCCTCAGCGTGGAGCGAAGCGATTCATCGGTGAGAATGGCAGACTAAAGGCCGTTGAGTTTATTGGAGTTGAGCGAACGTACGATGAGAATGGTCGATTCAATCCGGTTTACGATCCAACATTCACTGAAACGTTTGAAGCCGATTCAGTAATTCTCGCAATCGGGCAACAGCCTGACCTCTCCTTCTTGACTCCAGACGATCGGGTTGAGCTCACACCTCAAGGAACGATCAAAGTTGATCCTGCGACGCTTTCGACGTCGGTTCCTGATCTATTCGCAGGCGGCGATGTTGCTTTTGGTCCACGCAATTTAATCGAGGCAGTCGCCAATGGAAAGCGCGCAGCTCTCTCGATAGACGACTACCTCCGCGGCGCGAAGACGGAACTAGTTGTAAATCTCAGCATCGATCAGCTACCAACACGCGCTTACCAACGACCAACGAATTACGAAAAGTGCGAACGCGAAGCTCCGCCTACTATTTCGATTGATCGACGCACCGGAATCTCAGAAGTCGAAACGGGTTTCACCGAAGAACAAGCCAGAGAACAAGCCGAGCGCTGTCTCTATTGCCACATTCAAACCATTTACGACGCTGAGAAGTGCGTGCTGTGCAATCGGTGCGTCGATATCTGCCCCGAATACTGTTTGAAGCTTGTCCCGGTCGAGGAGCTGGATCTTGATGCGGAGGTTAAAGAACGAATCATTGAGAACGAAGGCATCGGACTTGGCGGTCCCCTTGCCGCGATGCTCAAAGACGACGAGAAGTGCATCCGCTGCGGATTGTGTGCACTGCGGTGTCCCACGGATGCGATGACCATGGAGGTCTTTCACTATGAAGAACGAGAAGTCCGCGCTCGAGACGGTGCAACATCCTTCGTTGCCGAAGAGGCCTGTGTCGCCGGATGAGAATGTGAATCGAAATAACGGGACGACAAAAGGCGGCTGGTCGCGACGGAAACTGCTGGCTCGCTTCGGCATCGGCGCGACACTCGTTGCGATCGGCGGTCAAGCATATGCCTTCATGCGATCACTAGTGCCGAATGTCTTGTACGAAGATCCGCAACGATTCAAAGTAGGAACACTCGATCAGTTCGGTGAAGGCGTTACCTTTATTGACGATAAGCGGATCTTCATTTTTCGTCAGAAGAACACATTCCATTGCATCTCGGCTTCCTGCACACATCTTGGCTGCACAGTAAAGATGCAGCGTCTGAATCAAGCGAAAAAAGTGAAGGCGCGTGGACGTGAAATCGACGAACAAGTGGAGTTTGCCTGTCCTTGCCATGGCTCGAAGTACTACGGAGACGGCACAAACTATGCTGGTCCAGCTCCACGTCCGTTGGCCCATTACAAGTTGGAAGTCGCGGCGGAAGACGGACAACTCGTCGTCGATACATCTTCGACTGTGCCCCAGGATTTTCGTTTAACGGTTTAGGAGAAAGTGATGACGCGGGATAAATGCTTTGAAATGACCTGGAGACGTGAATTCACCATTCATTTGTTAACGGTGATCACTCTTGTTTCAGTGTTTCTCATTCTTAACGTCTCGAAGGCTTTCGCGCATTGCGACACGATGGATGGTCCAGTGATCACAGCCGCGCAACGCGCATTGGCGACTAAGAACGTCAACGTGATTCTGATCTGGGTCCAGGAAAAGGATGAGACCGAGGTAAAACGACGCTTTCAGGAAACACTCGCTGTTCGAGGTTTGAATAATAACGCGCGTGCCGTTGCCGACAACTACTTTTTCGAAACGGTCGTTCGGCTGCATCGCCTTGGAGAGGGTGAGCCTTACACCGGCATAAAACCAGCGGGCACTGATCTTGGCCCGGTCATTCCAATTGCTGATAAAGCTCTCGACAGCGGTTCGATTGAGCCGCTGCTGCGACTCTTCGCACCAACCCTAAAGCTGGATATTGAAACTCGCTTCAAAGACGTCATCAGGAAAAAGAGTTTCAAGGAAGACGATGTAATCGCCGGACGCGTTTACGTGAAGGCATACATCGAGTTTCTTCACCATCTCGAGCATGTTTACGAAACGAGCAAAAGAGGAAATCACTCGCACTGAAGATGTAGAGAAGGAACTAACCAATGATTACAAAGCGATCGACTTGGGAGAAGTTCAAATGGAGTTGGACACCTGAAACGAAACGTCAGGCGGGAGATTCCGTTGTAAAAAATTTTCTGCTTCATTGGTTTCCTGCCAAAGTCACCAGAGAGAGTGTTTCCTGGAACTACTCCTTTTGGCTTGGCACCATCTCCGCAATCCTCTTTCTGATTCTCATAGTCACTGGCATCCCTTTGATGTTTCTGTATGTCCCATCAGTCGAGCGCGCATACCTTTCAGTGAAAGACATTGAGTTCACGGTCGCCTTCGGTTGGTTCTTACGGGGTCTGCACCGCATTTCTGCGCACTTGATGGTCGCAGTTGTATTTCTGCATCTCGTCAGAGTGTTTCTCACCGGCGCGTATAAGAACGGCACCGCCGTCAATCAGAACCGACCTCTCAACTGGATCATCGGGATCGGTCTCTTGCTCGTGACACTATTCCTGTCGTTCACCGGCTACCTGCTTCCATGGGATCAACTCGCTTACTGGGCCATCACCGTCGGAACAAATATCGCGTCAGCGGCGCCAGTTCTTGGAGAGGCAATGCGGTTCTTTCTCCTCGGCGGAACAACGATCGAACAAAACACACTGCTTCGTTTCTACGTCTTGCACTGCTTCTTCCTGCCGCTCCTAGTGTTGCTGTTGTTCTCCTATCACATGTGGCGGGTCAGAAAAGACGGCGGTCTTGCCTGTGTCGATCGACTCTCACTTGAGCAGAAGAAAGAAAACGTTGTGCCGATTAAGAGTAAGACCTATTCGCTTTTGGGCATCACGCGCGGCGCAACAGTTCACGTCGAAACAACGATCCTGAACGAAGACGAGCACACCGTCATGTCGTCTCCAAATCTGACGCGACGACTGCTTGTTGTAGCTCTGGGGACCCTGGTTGGTGCGTCCATTTTGACTTTCCTGTTTCGAGCACCACTCGAAGTCGCCGCTAATCCATCTGTGACTCCCAACCCGGCGAAAGCACCCTGGTACTTTCTCTGGCTTCAAGAACTGGTCACAAGCACCACCTTCACTATCGGAGGCTTTACCGTCAATGGGGCACTCATCGGTGGAATCATCTTGCCGGGCTTGCTGGTAGCTGCGGCGATCGCATGGCCGTATTTGGATAAGTCGTCTGTGTATTCGGTTGGCGTCTGGTGGGCCAAGGATAGGCGCAGACAGAACATAATTTTTCTAGTGATCGTGGCAGCAATTCTGATCCTGACGATCATCGGCACTTTCCTGCGTGGACCTTACTGGAACTGGTATTGGCCCTGGCAGAGTTGGCCCGAAATGCCACGCAAATTCTAAGGGAGGCTCTTCGGTGTTTAAGAAAGATTCTGTCCTGCTCTACTCGTTCGGCGGTGTGGCTTTCATTCTAACCGGCCTGATCTTTTGGAATTATTTCACGCCTGAATGGAAAGACTACCAGAGTGGATTTAAGGACATGGTGGAGCAAAAATTCGGCGCGCAGCGAGCGGCGCAGGTGCCGACCGGTTTGCAGCAGATTTGGATAAAGGATCTGGATCGTGTCGATCGCTGTGTTACATGCCACCAGGGAATGCAATGGAAAGGACTCGATAACGCGCCTCAACCCTTCAAGTCGCACCCGCAGGAAATTCTCAAGACACATCCAATCGAGAAATTCGGCTGCACTGCTTGTCATGGTGGGCAAGGTTTTGCAACTGACATGGAATCAGCTCATGGGTTCATTCCAGATTGGGAAGAACCCCTCATGGGCAAGCAGGTGAGCGATCTTTACCTCGTCAAAGATCGGAAAGCGATGATGCAGATGAACTGCAACGCTTGTCATCGCTACGACCGCGAGACAAAAGGTACTGACTACATCAACCAGGCCAAACTACTGGTCCAACAAAAGAACTGTCGCGCTTGTCACACCATCAACAGCCGCGGCGGCACGATCGGTCCCGATCTCACGTATGCCGGCGACAAATCACCGGAACAATACGACTACTCACGCATGCTCGGTGTGAAAACCGGTTTCGCGTGGCATGTCGCGCATCTTCAAAACCCGAAAGCTCTAGTGCCTGAAACCGTGATGCCGAACTTCGGCTTCAACACGAAAGATGCGCAAGCGCTCGCTTTGCTGGTGATGAGTTGGAAGCGAAACAACATTCCCGCGCAGTACATGCCCGGCGTGAAGTTAACCGAGCAACAAACACCAGAAGAAGTAGAAAAAGAGAAACGCATGCTTGAAGGTGAAGGTGCTTTCTTCGTCAAGAAGGGATGTTTCGTTTGCCATTCAGTTAGCACGCTCGGCATCGAATCGGCTTCCAAGATCGGACCTGATCTATCTGAGGCAGTTACTGACGTACAGAGCCGTTTCGGACGCCAGCTCGAAGACTTTTTAAACAATCCAACTGGGACGATGTCTGTTGTTCTATCAACGCAGATCATCTTGTCTCCAGAGGAGAAACGTGAAGCGATTGAGAAGTTGAAGATCGCTTATCAGAAGAAGACGGAGCAGCAGGCCAAACCCGCCACCGACACGAAAGGACAACCTGCGGCTCAAACGAAAACACAGCCGAAGAAGTAAGAGTTCAGTGCTCAGCGATGTCGCGCACCTCCTGGGCCAACGTCTATTGATTAGTTATTCCCCGAAGGAGGATCGAAGGATCCAATGAAAAGCACTTATAAAAAACTACCATGGGTTGCTGTTGGAGTGTTGTTAGCAGTCGTGTTCTTTTCCTATTCGGGCTGTTCGAAAAAGCCCAAAGTAGAGCGCGGCGACGTAGCCGAAGCAGCGATCGCAAGTTACGTTGCACCCGGCGACGCAGATGAATATTACGTGTTCTATTCCGGTGGACACTCCGGCAACGTATACGTCGCCGGAGTTCCCTCGATGCGACACATATCGACCATTCCGGTGTTCGCGCCCTATCCGGCTACCGGCTACGGCTTTGATAAGGATTCGAAGGCAATGCTGGGCGGTTACACATGGGGGGACGTCCACCATCCGGCGTTAAGTGAAACCGGCGGTGATTATGATGGTCGTTGGCTCTTTGTTAACGACAACGCCAACAATCGCCTGGCCCGCATTGATCTCCGCGACTTCAAGACGAAACAGATCTTCGGACCAGTTCCAAACATCTCCGGCTATCACGGCGGTTCATTCGTAACTCCCAACACTGAATACGTCCTCGCTGCTTCACGATTTTCCGTTCCGTTGCCTAAAGGAACTTATCAACCGATAGAAGATTACGCGACGAAGTTCAAGGGTATCGTGTCTGGTATCGCCATCGATCCTAACAGCGGCAACATGAGCAACGGCTGGCAGATCCTAATGCCGCCTTTCGATTTCGATCTCGGTGATGCCGGCAAGGGCAAGAGTGACGGCTGGGCATTCTGGACTTCCTACAACAGCGAGCGAGCCACAGGCAAACTCGAAGTCACTTCAACGCAAAGAGACCGTGATTACATCGTCGCGGTTAACTGGAAGGAAGCTGCTAAGGCTGCGAACGAGAACCGCGGTGTACAGACGATCGATGGCGTTAAGGTCATCGATCCAAAATCAGCGCCTGGAATCGTCTACTTAATTCCCTGCAGCAAAAGTCCTCACGGTGTTGATGTCAGCCCGGATGGTCAGTGGATTATCGGCAGCGGAAAACTTCAGTCCATCACGACTGTCTTCAACATAGACAAGATGCTCGCAGCCATCCAGGCTAAAGATTTTTCGGGCGATGAAGACGGCATCCCTGTGCTCAACTATGACAAGGTCAAAGAGGCTGAAGTAAACGTTGGCCTTGGACCACTCCACACGCAATTTGATGATCAAGGATATGCCTATACGTCTCTGTTCGTTGAATCAGCCGTTGCGAAGTGGAAACTGGGAACGTGGGAGGTCGTGGACAAAATTCCGATCAGCTACAACATCGGCCACCTGGCGACGGCTGAGGGCGATACGGTTAATCCAGATGGGAAATATCTCATCGCGCTTAACAAGCTCTCGCACGGACGACACATGAACGTCGGGCCTTCGCAACCGGAAAGTTCGCAACTCATCAATATCAGTGGCGAGAAGATGAAACTGCTCTACGACGCCTTTACTGAGCCCGAGCCACACTATGCTCAGATCATTAAGGCCGACAAGATCAAACCGGTGGAAGTCTATCCGAAGGAAGAGAACAAGAATCCAAATGCCATCTGGGACATGAAGGATGTTTCGTTCACTCGAAACGGATCAGACGTAACCGTCAAACTGGTCGCTGTGCGTTCGAGCTTCGAGCCAAACAAAATCGAAGTGAACCAGGGCGATAAGGTGACGCTGTACATAACAAACATTGAGCAGACCACGGACGAGCTACACGGTTTTGGCTTGCTCGAATACAACCTGAATGTGGTCGTTGACCCAGGCGAGACAAAGACGATCGAGTTCGTCGCTGACAAGCCTGGCGTCTTTCCTTATTACTGCACCAACTTCTGTTCAGCACTCCACCAGGAGATGCAGGGATATTTGTTGGTGAAGCCAAAGTAGTTTGTCGGCAGCGTTCTCCGTCGCTGCATATTGAAATGCAATTCGTTTGCGGGCGGCGACGGAGCGCCGCCCCAGGAAAACGTTTGAGAGTCGTGAGCTATACGATTCAGAAATGAGCGGTTCATCATGAGTAGTTTTCTTGATAAAGAGACGACTTTCTTTGAGTCACCACTTACGTTGAAGAGCCGCCTTTTGATTCTCGTGGCCGTCGTCGCGTTAATCGCTACGTATTTGTTTCCACTCTGGAACATGAGCTTCTACTCGAACCAGTACACGGACGGGTTGGTGCTCAATATCTATTCCTACCAGTTGGAAGGTGGAAAATCGCCGAATCGCGACGACCTGAGAGAGATCAACTCGCTCAATCACTACATCGGTATGCGACCGTTGCTGGAAAGTGATTTCAGTGAATTCACCTGGGTGCCGCTCGTTGTCGGACTTCTGATGATTCTTGCACTAAGAGCTATGGTCATCGGAAAGATGTCGAACCTGGTCGACGTATTTGTGATCTTCGTTTACTTCAGTCTGTTCTCGATGTGGAGTTTTTACCATCGACTTTACATGTATGGTCACAACC
>JBKPMX010000202.1:0-11134 GCA_046765655.1 Acidobacteriota bacterium | reverse complement strand
CCCGCGATGTAATCGAACCGCTAGCAAATTCTTCGCTCCGGAGGAGCGCGATGTTTATAGCTTTGCAGCGCTTTTTAAGTCGCACTCCAAAGGAGTGCCATGTGTTTCCTTCAGAATGGCTGCGGGTCGTATGGAAAGTCTGCACATTGCACTCCTAACGGACTGCGAGACCCGGAGCTCTAAACATGTCACTCCTCCGGAGTGACGATGCGACCTTGTAAAGAACTCCAAAGCGTATCGGACGCGCATCACATGGATCTAGACGCACTATGCCAAAAAAAAGGACCTCTACAGTTCCCAAATTTCAATAACCTGCGTAATCTGTAGTGGCCCAGAAAAACATTTAACGGATTGACAAGCCCTATCTCCCCCAATACCAGGCTCGCTCACTACACCATCATCTCCAAAATTGGTGCCGGCGGAATGGGCGAAGTCTATCGCGCTCGTGACACCCGACTCGATCGTGAAGTGGCAATCAAACTGCTGTCTTCCGATGTCTCCAAAGATACGGATCGATTAAAGCGATTCGAGCAGGAAGCCAAAGCCACCTCTGCGCTCAATCATCCAAACATTCTTACGGTGCACGACATCGGTGAACATGAAGGCAACCCTTACATAGTTTCCGAACTGCTCGACGGTGAGGAACTCCGCCAGCTACTCGATCACGGAGCAATCCCTCTTCGAAAAGTAATCGACTACGCGCAGCAGATCGTCAGCGGTCTGTCAGCTGCGCACGAGAAGGGTGTCGTCCATCGCGATCTGAAACCCGAGAATCTATTCATCACCAAAAATGATCGCGTGAAGATTCTCGACTTTGGTCTGGCGAAGTTGCGCGTTTCGACACTGGAAGCGAGTAGTTCCGAAGATGCAACGCGCCGGGCAATCACGAATCCCGGTGTTGTCATGGGTACTGTTGGTTACATGTCACCGGAACAAGTGCGGGGTCAATTGACCGATCATCGTTCAGACATCTTTTCGTTCGGCGCAATCCTGCACGAGATGATTTCCGGGCGACGCGCCTTTCGTCGAGACACGATGGCTGAGACGATGTCGGCCATTCTAAAAGAAGAGCCGAATGATCTGACGGAATCCAATCCGAACATTAGCCCGTCGCTTGAACGGATCGTTCGACGGTGTTTAGAAAAGAAAGCCGAACGCCGCTTTCAGTCAACTTCGGATCTTGGATTTGCCCTTGAAGCCCTCGCCAATACCAGTTCATCAGGCACGACTCGAACCCAGGCACTGTCGGAATCAAACAGCGAGGCTTCGTGGCAGCAGAGTGGCTGGCGCGATCGCCGTTTGTTAGTAGCCTCGATTCTCGGCGTTGTGGCTCTCGCGCTGGTTGCAACGACATACGGACTCACTCGATGGCTACAACAAGGAAGCAATGGTACAGATGCTGACGTGACGCATGCCAGTGTCATGTTGCCGGATGGTGACGAATTGGACTCGGTCGGATATTGGCCCGTGGCGATATCCGAAGATGGTGCTCGCCTCGCGTACGCCGGACTTCGCAACGGCAAAACCATGCTCTTTGTTCGGACTCTGAGTGAGACTGCCCCTCACTTACTCGAGGGAACGGAAGGTTGTCAGAGTCCGTTCTTCTCTCCCGATGGACAGTGGATTGGCTTCTTCGCCGGCGGAAGACTTCGCAAGATCGCAGTGGGCGGTGCAGCCATGCAGGATCTTGCCGAGGCGCCTTTTCAACGCGGCGGCTCGTGGGCCAACGACGGCTATATCTATTTTGCACCAACGAATCTCGGCGGGATTTGGCGTGTGCCGGAGGGTGGCGGCACATCGAGCGAGGTTACCAAGAAGGATCTCGCGAAAAGTGAGATCAGTCATCGCTGGCCGCACTTCATCGCTGGTACCAAGACAATACTGTTCACGGTGTGGACCGGGCCTGGGAACGACGAGCACAACGTTGCGATCCAGGAGATCGGTGGTACTGAACACCACGTGTTGGTCAAAGGCGGCGAGGCCGCGCGCTATGCATCGAAGTTGGGGATGTTGTTCTATAAGAATCTCGGCGATCTGTTTGCAGTGACGTGGCGTCCACCTAGTATTGATCTCGGTCGAGCGGTTCCGGTCGAAATGCCTGAACATACTAGCGATAGCAGCAACGAAGGATCGGGCAACTACGCTGTTTCCAGCAGCGGTACGCTCGTCTACGTTTCTGGCGGGCGTAGCCGCAATTCGGCGCGACTAGTATGGGTCGATCGGGCCGGGAAAGTGGAAACTTTGCCCATGCCGGAACGCGATTACGAGAACGTGACGATCTCGCCAGACGGGACACGAGCGATCGTTCAGATAAGGGAAGGTACGACGAATCTTTGGATGTTCGATTTTGCTCGCAACACTTTGACTTCAATCGGCAACAGCGGCGGCAGCAGTCAGTCGCCCGTATGGACCGCGGACGGAGCGCGCATCATCTACCGAGGTACACGCCAGGGATTTCGCAACCTCTGGTGGCGCGCTGCGGATGGTTCCGGCGCGGAAGAACGGCTCGCGACGAAAGCCGATGCAACGCAGTCGCCGACATCAGTTTCACGAGACGGTCGTTGGCTCCTATTCAACGAGAACAGTGCGCAGGTGGCTGGTGGCGTTTCTACTTGGCTGATGGATCTTTCCGGCGATCGGACGCCGCGTATGTTGTTTTCTCCATCGGCTGGCGAGTCTGACGGACAGTTCTCTCCCGACGGCAAGTGGATCGCTTATCAAGCCGCCGTTTCGACGCGGCAGGAGATTTTTGTGTCGCCTTTTCCTGGACCTGGCCCAAGGCAACAAGTTTCAAGCGATGGCGGCACCGAGCCAATATGGTCTCGCGACGGTCACGAATTATTCTTTCAGAACGGCGCCCGGCTAATGGGAGTGAGAGTCACGCCCGGTGCCACTTGGTCATCAAGCTCGCCCCAGGTTATCAATGAAGGGCGATTTCTGAGGAGTATCAATGGCAATACCTGCTGGACCATCAGCCCGGACGGATCGCGTTTTCTCCGCATTCAAATGGTGGAACCGGAGCGGGCTATCACGCACGTGGACCTTGTGTTGAACTGGTTCTCAGAAGTGAACCAGCAAGTCTCACGTGGCGCAAAGTAAGTCCTGATGATCTAGTTGGCTCTGAGGCCAATCAGAAATTGCTTAAATGGTTTTAGCGCTTCGCGCTTAGCAAAGGCCGCACCCCAATAAATGAGCATACGCTTCATTAAATACACGACGCGCAAATCTGCTCGAATGAGTAGAAATACCTTCGCCTCGATCAGCGCATCCTCGATGGTGGCGATTCTAATACTCTTGGTCGCTGCACAGGGTCAAAATCATCTGAGCGTTCGTTCATCTTCTCCGCCGTCGGAATCGAAAATCGACCAGGACCTACTCGAGAGCACAATCCCCCACCTACAGGAACTCTATTCTCAGCGCAAGTACACGGTTACACAGGCGGTGCAGTGGTACCTTGCACGAATCGAGAAGTACAACGCGATATACCGGGCGGTAGAGCGTATCGATGCTGCAGACGCTCTGAAGACTGCTGCACGTTTGGACCAGGAACTCCCGGTTGGTAAGAAACTCAGAGGTCCTCTGTGGGGCGTGCCTATCGTCCTTAAGGCGAACACCAGTATCGAAGGCCGCATTACGACAGCCGGTTGGAAGGGATACAAGATTCCCGGCCACGAGTTGATCGCACCTGCCGATGCCACCATTGTCAAAAAGCTGAAAGCGGCTGGCGCCGTGATTCTCGGATCCACCAACATGCCGGATTTCGCCGCTAGTGATACAAACCGCAGTTCTTCGTTTGGACGAACAGGCAACGCATACGACGTGCGGTTCAGTCCGGGAGGATCGTCGGGCGGGACTGTCACGTCAGTCACCTCGAACTTCGCAATGTTAGGCAACGGAACCGACACCGGTAATTCGATTCGCATGCCTGCCGCTACCAGTGCTTTGGTTGGCGTATTTCCGACGCGCGGCCTCGTCAGCATTGCCGGTATATCGCCACTGGATTGGCTACTCGATAACACGGGTCCTATCGCACGGAATGTCACCGACGCCGCAATCGCGCTTGAAGTCATGGCCGGCGAAGATCCACTTGACAGTCGTACGGTCGGATCAGCCACGAAAGCTCAACATGGTCCATACACGAACTACCTGAAGTCGGATGCGTTGAAAGGAAAACGATTCGGCGTCCCTGCTTTCATTATGAACGGCGCTGGAATCCCATTCGAGGGAATTCCCGCCTCTGATACCAAGAAGCAAGCTGACAAGAAGAGAAAAGACGCCGAGATTCCTCTGCGCCCCGAAACCCGTGCAGCATTTATGAAGGCGATAGAGGGCCTGCGCGCTGCCGGCGCGACGGTGGTATTTGACGATTCGATTCTTGCAGATAGCTTCGCTGAAACGGCGAGTCGCATTTGCACTCTGCCGTATATCAAAGAAGGCACGGATCATTTCCTGAATAAGTTTGGACCAGCTTCATTTCACTCAGCTGCTGAATACGAAAAGGTCATTGGCTCTGCGCTACCCGAGACAATCATCGATGGAATGATGCAAGAAGGTAAGCACGAGGGAAAGATTCCGCAGCGCATCCTCGAGACAGATCCAGCCGCACAAGCAAACTACTTCGGACCGCTGCAACGCACTCTCGCTGCCTACAACGAAACTCTCGACAGCCTTCACCTGGATGGGTTCGTGTATCCCGCGATCCAAATGCCGCCACCAGACGAGACCCTGCCGCAAGACGGACAGTTGAGCAGTGGCCCACACAGTGACACGAGTTGGGTGAACATGATCGGCGTGCCCGCGATAGTGGTACCCGCCGGCTTTTACTCGAATGGGCTTCCGTTTGGTCTGGAGATCTCGGCCAGGCTCTGGAAGGACGGTGACCTGCTTGGGTATGCCTATGCGTACGAACAAGCGACGAAACTTCGCAGACCGCCCGTGTTGGTCGAACAAGGTTTACTACGTGCGGCGCGCTGATCAAGCTTTGTTGGCAAGCGTACGCCGGTGAAAAGTTGAATACACACATCGTTCCTGCTGAATCTGCCCGAATGAATTTGGTATTGGAGAAACCCAAACCGCTATGGCGCTCATTGGCGCGAACGAACTTAAACGTAAATTACTAATCACGGTTGACGGGCAACCCTACCTCGTCCTCGACGTTTTCTTTGCTTCGCCGACGGCGCGCGGCGGAGCGACGATGGTGCGCACTCGTTTGCGGCAGGTCTTGAGCGGAGCAGTTTTGGAAAAGAGTTTTCGTTCGAGTGAAAAGTTCGAAGAGCCGGACATTGAGACGGTGCCGGCGTCGTTTCTTTACAGCGATGCCGAAGCGTGTCATTTCATGGACGACAAAAGTTTTGAGCAGTTCGCTTTCTCAAATGAAAGCGTCGGCAGCGATCGGGGTTATCTCACGGAGGGCGTATCGCTCCAGGTTTTGAAATATAACGGCGAGCCGGTTTCGTTACAGCTTCCACAGTATGTCGAACTCGCTGTCTCGGCCACGGAGCTCGGCGTGCGCGGCGACACTGCCGCCGGTGGCGCAACCAAAATAGCGACATTGGAAACCGGGCTCGTGGTGCGCGTTCCGCTGTTCATTAAGGAAGGCGAAGTCGTGCGGCTGAACACACAGACAGGTGAAGTTATGGGCCGAGCTTAGGATGAAACGTTGCCCCCAAGGTAATCGCGTCGAGACAGACGAAGCACTGAAGTTTTGTCGCGTCGATGGAGCAGCGCTCCTCGTGATCCCGACGCTACGACAGAATCGCCCGGTTGGACGAAGTATCTCATTTGAGAAAAGCTAATCTGTGAAATCTGCGTAATCGGTGGATAAACCCAGACCGTGAGCGAAGCTATTTCCCCCAATACGCTACTCTCGCACTACCGCATCATTTCCAAACTTGGTGCTGGCGGAATGGGCGAAGTATATCTGGCCCAGGACACGAAGCTCGATCGCAAAGTTGCTCTTAAAGTTTTACCGGCGCCACTCTCGTCGAATCAGGATCGAATGCGACGGTTTACTCAGGAGGCCAGGGCAGCCGCTTCTTTAAATCATCCGAACATCGCGCACATTTATGAGATCGGTGAGAGCGATGGTGTGCACTTCATCGCCATGGAATTCATCGATGGCCACACACTTCACAACGAGATTCATCGCGACAAAACTCACTGGCAGAAGCTGCTGCGGTATTTACAGCACACGGCAGAAGGACTGGCGAAGGCGCATGCTGCCGGCATAGTGCATCGTGATCTCAAGCCGGACAACATCATGATCACGGGTGACGGCCACGCGAAGATTCTCGATTTTGGTTTGGTCAAATTGGTAGAGCCTAAGGAAGCGTCAATATCGCGTGTCCCAGGGGAAAGTGACGTCGATACTGCAATCCTGGCACACCACTCAGTCTCCGGAACGATCCTGGGTACAGTGGGGTATATGTCGCCGGAGCAGGCACAGGGAAAGACGAATGAAATTGATCATCGGTCAGACATATTTTCATTTGGCTGCATTTTGTTCGAAGCAGTAACCAGACACAGAGCATTTAAAGGTCAGGACCGCATCGAGACGCTCAATAGAATTATCCGCGAACAGCCACCAGCAATCACTGACCTTCTGCCCGACGCACCAAATCATTTACAAAGAATCGTCAGGCGATGTCTTGCAAAGGATCCCGATGACCGTTACCAAACGATCAAAGATGTAGCTATCGATTTGAAAGAACTGCGTCAAGAACTGCAAAGCGCGGGCATTCATACAACGATGGGGCCACCTCCGACTGAAGGGACCATTGGAGCTAGCACACAAACCAAAGCCGCTGATGCCGAAACAACTGCTGGAGCGACTTCACCTCCTACTCATCTGAGCTCGGAATACATCATCAGCCAGATCAAAAGACATAAGACCGGGGTTGCTGTTATCTCATTCGCGGTTGTTTTGGTAACGGTGGGAATGATTTTCCTCTCTCCTTTTCGCAGACACGCCACGCTTACGGACAAGGACACGGTCCTTCTGGCAGATTTCATCAACCCTACTGGCGACTCAGTCTTTGACGGAACGCTCAAGCAAGCTCTGGCTGTGCAACTTGGTCAATCGCCGTTTCTAAACATCTTTTCCGAAGATCGCGTGCGCGGGGCCCTCAGAATGATGGGGCGATCGCCCGACGAGCGTGTAACCAGAGAGGTGGCGCGTGAAGTTTGTCAGCGCCAGGGATTGAAAGCGTTGCTAGTGGGTTCGATTGCGGGTTTGGGAAACCACTACGTTATTACGCTTGAGGCTATCAACGCGCAAACCGGTGACACGATTGCGAGCGAACAGGTTGAAGCTGACAACAAGGAGCAGGTGCTTCGTTCACTGGGCCAAGCTGCGATCAAATTAAGAGGAGAGTTGGGCGAGTCGTTACAGTCGATTCAGAAATTCGATGCGCCAATTGAACAGGCTACTACTCCTTCACTCGAAGCGCTTAAGGCCTTTTCACTGGGAGTTGAACAGCAATTAAAAGGCAAGTTCCTGGACGCAATTCCATTTTTCAAGAGCGCCACGGAAATAGATCCTAATTTCGCGCTTGCTTATGGTCGAATGTCATCGATGTATTACAACAGCGGGTTGTTTGACCTGGCTGCCCATGCTTCGCAAAAAGCTTACGACTTGCGCGATCGAGTCAGCGAGCGCGAACGGTTTTTTATCTCTACGGGTTACTACGACAACGTCACGGGCGAATTGGAGAAATATATTGAAACCTTAGAACGGTGGAAGCATACGTATCCGAACCACGCGGCGCCGCCCAACAACCTGGCAGTTAAATACAACGATCTCGGGCAATTCGCTAAGGCTGAGCTTGAGGCTCGTGAAGCGATTCGCCTTAATCCCAATTCGGCCTCGGGCTACTCGCAATTAGCTATTGCCTATGTTGGTCTCAATCGCTTAGACGAGGCCAAGCAAGTCATCAAACAAGCGCTCGACCAGAAGCTCGAAACTGCAGTCATGCACAGAACTCTTTATCGGATTGCTTTTGTCCAGGGCGATCTTACGACAATGCAGCAACAAATAGATTGGCCCAAGGGAAAAGCAGATGAATACGTTGCTCAAAATTGGCAAGCTGAGTCAGCCGCCTTTTCAGGCCAGCTGCGAAAAGCCCAGGAATTCTCCAACAGCGCTTTTGAGTTTGCAGAGCGCCGCGATCTGAAAGATGTTACGGCGCAGATTGTGGCAGGAGCTGCGGCAAGAGATGCCGAACTGGGTGATTGCAGCAAGGTGAAGGAGCAGACCTCGAAAGCTCTAAAGATTTCAAAGCGACAGCTTACGATGGTCGCTGCGGGCAACGCCCTGGCTACCTGTGGTGATCTTGCGGAAGCTCAGACTATAGTTGCTGAATTACAGGAACGCTTTCCGAAAGACACTTTACTCAACAAAGTGTCGCTGCCGCTCATTCAAGCTCGAATCGAATTTCGGAAGGGCAACTTCACCCAGGCAATTCAGTTGTTGGAGATGAGCAGACCTTACGAAGGGTACGCACTGTTCCAGATTGCTTACCTGCGTGGGCAGTTATATCTCAGTCTTCAAAAGGGAGCGGACGCCGCCGCCGAATTCCAAACTATCCTCGACAACAGAGCGTGGGGTCCCAGTTTGTATTTCTACCCGCTCGCACGACTAGGACTTGCACGCGCAGCAGCCTTGAGTGGCGACTCAGCAAACGCCCGCAAGGGGTATCAAGATTTCTTTGCGCTCTGGAAAGAAGCCGATCCATATGCACGCACACTGCAAGAAGCCCGACTAGAAGACGAAAAGCTGAGGTGATTTGGACTGGCTCCTTAGTAAGTAATGTACTGGTAATTAGTAAGCGCGAGCCAGTAGAATGCACGAGCTTTAGCCCAGTCGTCTCTTGCTGATCGTACTTCGCCCCCTACGCGCCAAAATAAATTACGCGCACAAATAATTATTGAGCGACACGTTATCTCCCAACACGGCGCTTGGCCCACTCTCAATCCTTTCCAAGATCGGTGAAGGAGGCATGGGGCAAGTCTCGCCTGCGCGCGATCCGAAACTTGGTCGCGACGTCGCCATCAAAGTTCTACCTGCTGCACTCTCTGCTGACAAAGATCGCCTCGCGCGTTTTGAACAGGAAGCTCAGGCCGCGGGTGCGCTCAATCATCCAAACATTCTCGTTATCTACGAAGAATGATCAGCATATGAAGCGCTGCCCCCAATGTAATCGCGTCGAGACTGACGAAGCACTGAAGTTCTGTCGCGTCGATGGTGTGACGCTGGTTAGTGATTCGTCATCAATCGGCAGCGACACAGGAATGGCGCAACCCGGTCCGCAGTCGGATGCGAGCGAAGTTCATACCAGCATCCTTCCTCACCGAACGGATGTGAACATCAATCGCGCGACCGCGCAGACAACCGTTCTGCCATCTCAGCTAGCGCCGAGCACGACCAGCGATGTAACCAAACCCAAGCGCCGAAAGGTGGCGATCGTAATCAGCGTGGTCGCTACAGCTGTACTTTTCGCAGCGATCATCATCGGCGCATACCTCTCGAGCACGCGCAAAGCCAGCGCTGGCATCGAGTCAATTGCAGTGCTTCCTTTCGAAAATCGCAGCGGCAGTTCAGATACCGATTATCTTTCCGATGGCCTCGCCGACTCGCTGATCTACCGTCTTTCACGTCTTCCTAACTTGAAGGTCAGTCCGACGAGCTCAGTAATGCGCTACAAGGGTAAAGAAACTGAGGCGGCCGCGGTCGCGAGTGCATTGCACGTCGATGCGGTGATGTCAGGGAGGTTGATGCAGCGCGGCGATGAACTGTCGATCAGTGTTCAGCTTGTTGACTCGCGCAGCAATAAGCTGATTTGGGCTGAGCAGTATGAACGCAAGATGTCGGACCTGCTAGCAACGCAGCGCGAGATCGCAGTTACCATAGCAGAAAAACTCCAGCTAAAGCTGTCCGGCGGTGATGACAGAGGCATCACAAAGAAGTACACGAATGATAATGACGCCTACCAGTTTTACCTAAAGGGCAGGTTCAACTGGAACAAGCGTACCGATGCCGGGCTCAAAGCAGCGATAGAGTTCTTTGAGAAGGCCATCGAACGTGACCCCAGCTTTGCATTAGCGTACGAGGGTCTGGCCGAGACCTACGTCATCATGGGTGCTTACGGGTCGCTCTCGCCGAACGAAGCAATGCCGAAGGCCAAAGCTGCGGCATTGCGAGCACTGGAACTCGATCCGTCGCTCGCTGAGCCGCACGCAACACTGGGAGCCTACAACGGCGGATACGCGTGGAATTTTGAGGCGGCTGAGCGTGAGCTGAGCAAGGCCATCGAGTTGGATCCAAAATACGCCACTGCGTGGCATTGGCTCGGCAATTTCCTGCCCATTGTAGGCAAGAATGACGACGCCATTGCCGCGGGCAAGCGTGCAGAGGAACTCGACCCCCTGTCAGCGATCATAGCCGGTGATACCGGCTTTGACATGATACTTGCCCGCCGCTACAACGAAGCGATCGATCAGGCCAAACACACGCTCACCATAGATCAGAATTTCTGGTACGGGTACTACATCGAAGCAATGGCCCGTGAACTAGAGGGCAAACCTGATGCGGCGATCGCGCCAGCGCAAAAGGCAGTCGACCTCTTTCCATCGCCGATAACTAAGGGTCGGCTGGCGACGGTACTTGCAAAGGCAGGCCAACGACCTGCGGCGAAAAAACTTCTCGATGAATTGATTGCCGATTCCGCAAGAACATACGTTCAGGGTTACTATCTCGCGACCGCACAACTGGCGCTCGGCGACAAGGACGCCGCTCTCGCTAGTCTCGAACGCGACCTCCGCGAGCGAGGCATTTATATGCAATGGATGGCTGTAAATCCAGAATTCGATCCTCTTAAAGATGATCCTCGCTTTGAGGATCTCCGAAAGCGGATGGCATCGATGAGGCTTGATTCATAGACAAACGGTTTAGATACCGAATATGAAACGCTGTCCCCAATGCCATCGCGTTGAGACTGACGAAGCACTGAAGTTCTGTCGCGTCGATGGCGTGACGTTAGTAAGTGATTCATCATCGATTAGCAGCGAAGCTGGAACGGCGCAGCTTGGGTCAAGAGACGCCACGGAAGTTCATACCAGCATTCTGCCGCAGAACACT
>JBKPMX010000201.1:0-6296 GCA_046765655.1 Acidobacteriota bacterium | reverse complement strand
GTACGATGCGTTCCTAGAAGTGACGACGCAGATGCTTGTGACGCCGAAGCTGCATGAGCGTTTGCAACTCGCCTTAGAAGCAATCACAAACATCTTCGGTTATAAGCAGGCCGCAATCGCGATCATCAACGAACGCGATGCCGTTCTGCGCATCCGCGCATCGCGCGGTTTTGACGCTGAACAATCATCAGCGCGAATAGAAATGCCGCTCGATTCCAGTGCGGCGTGCGTTCGCGTGATTCATGATGCCCACCCACTTTGGATCACCCTGGGTAACGACGAAGCATCGCGAGTTTTCTTCGACAAAATGGACTGGACCGAAGACGTCCTCGCCTTGCCACTGTTCGGCATACCAGAGATGAGTGAGAAGAAGGACGCCGTCGGCCTTCGCGTTTACCAGGACTACTGGACATATGAGCCGGGTTCTCGACTCGGCGTTTTGTATGTTAGTGCTCAACAAGAGACGTTGGGAGGTCCGCGTTTTACCATTCTCAGACGTTTCGCCGATCGTATCGGCGTTGTTGCCTCGCTGGCTTTGCAACAAGATCGATTGACGTCCAGCATTGCTAAGCTGCAGCGTGAGCGACAGTGGATCGAATCGATCATGAAGTCTGTCGCGGATCCGATTGTGCTCACAGATCTCGACAATGAGATCCTGCTTCAGAACCGACGAGCCGAGGAACTGTTTAGTGGATCAGCGAACGCGGGCGAAGGTAAACGCCGCGCGCTGAAGATGAACGACTTGCTTTTCTCCGCATACCTTTCGAGCGCTACGGTTTCGTCTTCAGAGGTCGTGCAACGGGATATCACCCTCGTCGATCCGATCGAGGGTTCTGATATTCACTTCGAAGTTATCTCCACTCCAGCCGTGAATGCTCGCGGTGAACCACTTGGCCTCGTATCAATCTTTCGTGACGTAACGGACTTGCGAGAAGCTAATGAGGAGTTGGCCCGAAACTTCGGCAAGTTACAACAAGCGGAGAGCGAATCGCGTCGCGAGCGAGACCGCCTGGACTTGATCATAGAAAATGTAGGCCATCCGATTGTCGTTTGCGATTCATCGGGGAACTTTATTCTTTTCAATCGTCGTGCCGAGTTATTGTTTCAGGAAAACGATTCATTCAGACCGCTGGCTGCTGCGGCGATTCGGACCAACGCAGTAAAGCTAACGTCTTTCATTTCAGGACTAGCGTCGGCGTCTGACACGGGTCGGCAGGCTGAAATTGAATTAATAGATCCCGATGGCGGTCGCTCTTTGCCCATGGAAATAACCGCTCGAGAAGTGCTTGACGCGACGGGACAAGTGACTGCTGTCGTTTCGATCCTGCACGACCTTACTGAGATTCGAGAACTTGAGCGCCGCCGCGTTGAGCAACAGTTGTTCGAATCGGAAAAACTCGCGGCCATCGGACGGCTAGCAGCGTCGATTGCACATGAAGTGAACAATCCGCTCGAAGCGATCAAGAACGCACTCTACCTGATGCAGTCAGGAACAGAGGGCGATCAGAACGCGCGCTTTCTCGAGATCGCAAGAAAAGAGACGGAGCGCGTTTCTCACATCATTCGCCAGATGCTTGGCTTCGCCCGACGTTCAGGTGAAGTGGATTGGGTCGATGTCAACCAGTTGCTCGAAGAAACGTTGGTCCTACTCGAGAAGAAACTGAAGCAGGTGAAGATTCGAGTGGTGCGAACACTTGATCCCGATTTGCCCAAGATTAGGGCGCGCGCCGACCAAATGCGACAAGTGCTTCTGAATCTGCTGATCAACGCGCAACAGGCGATCGTCGGAGAAGGCGAAATACGTGTCGCGACATCGCGCCTTCATCAGGCATTGCAGCCGTCCATTTTGGTCCAAATATCAGATAGTGGCGTCGGAATCGCTGAAGACGACTTGAACAGGATCTTCGAACCGTTCTTCTCAACCGGTAAGAAGGGAACTGGTCTTGGCCTCTGGGTAACTCACGATATCGTTCGCCAACATGGCGGACGAATAGATGTGACCAGCGAGCAAGGACGCGGCACTACTTTCAACATTGTCCTGCAAGAGGATTCGCCCCTGCTCGAAGAACAAGATAAAAACCAGGTGTCGAGGAAATGAGCGGAGCATTAAACGAACAAAAGAGCCAGGAAGCTTCTCAGGTTGATTCTGCCGTCCTGGAAGAAGAGGCTCGGATTCTAGTCGTCGATGACGAAGAGAACCTCCGGATTACCACCGCTGCCATTCTTGAAAAGGATGGCTATATCGTCGACGTCGCTGCCAGTGGTGATGAAGCGGTTTCGCTGCTAAAGAACGTCGATTACGATCTGATTCTCACTGACCTGCACATGGAAGGTGGTGACGGTCTTTCACTGCTCAATCAGATTCGTCGTCAGACACCACTTACAATTTCTGTGGTCCTGACTGGATTCGCATCAGTTGAATCCGCAATTGGTGCACTTCAGGAAGGCGCTTACGACTACCTCGTAAAACCGTGCGATATCGACAGTATGCGCCACACAATTCGTCGCGGCGTCGAACATCGACGGTTGATGTTGGCGGAACAAAAGGCTCGCGGAGATTTGGAACAACTCAACCGCGAATTGGAGTCACGGATCGAGGAACGCACTGCCGAGTTGCGGATCCTCAACGAAGAGCTAGCGGAGGCGAATCGAGCGAAGGATGTTTTTTTAGCGACTCTATCTCACGAACTGAGGACCCCGCTTACGCCAGTCGTTGGATGGATCAAGCTACTGCGAAACGGAACGCTTGATGCCAGCGGTGTTGCGCAGGCTCTTGATGCGATCGAACGCAATGCGTGGCTGCAGTCGCGTCTGATCGACGATCTTCTCGACACATCTCGCATCGCCACCGGAAAGCTTCATTTCGAACCGCACCCGACCGATCTCAACATCGCGGTCAAGGCGGCCATCGATACTGTGCTCGTTTCGGCGGCTTCAAGGAATATCGATCTCACATTCCGCCTTTCTCCAACTCCAGTTATCGTCAAGGGTGAACCTGTTCGCCTTCAGCAAATTGTTTGGAACCTGATCTCCAATGGAATTAAGTTTACCGAGCCAGGTGGTAAGGTGACGGTCGTCGTTGAGTCTGACGGTTCCGAGGCTCGCGTTGTTGTTGAAGATACGGGCATCGGAATCGATCCTCAGTTCTTGCCACATGTATTCGATCGCTTCCGCCAGGCTGACGGCTCAACGTCACGAATGCACGGCGGACTAGGTCTCGGACTGGCCATCGGCCACGCTCTGACGCGAATGCACGGAGGGACACTTGAAGCGCACTCGAATGGGAACGGGCAGGGAGCCCGCTTCATCCTGCGCTTGAAAGTTGAAAAAGAGGCCCAGGCGACAAGCGAAGCACCGGCACCGGCAATCCGTACGTTGTTTGGTTTGAAGGTTTTGGTTGTAGAGGATTCAGCAGACACCCTCGCTCTGCTCAGAACAATCTTCGTTCAACAAGGCGCGCAGGTTTCGACAGCTACAACTGCCGCCGAAGCTTTATCCTTATTAAAGTCGACCACCCCGGACATCATTGTCTCCGATATCGGAATGCCCGACACCGACGGGTTCGAACTCCTCCAAAAGATCCGTGAATTGCCGGAACTGGAGAACACCCCGGCAATTGCGATATCAGGCTACGCCAGTGAAGCCGACCGGAAACAGGCGCTGGGTGTGGGTTATCGCGCTCTGATGGCGAAACCCGTCGACGTTGACGCTCTTTTCGAGCTGATTCATTCCCTCAAGATCCCCGCCGACGCCACTCAGAATTAATTCGAGACAGCCAGAGCGCTCGATTGGACCTTTAGGCTGTTTCGTTTCCAGTCAGACAGACTTTCCAATTGACAAAAACAAAACTGTAACTATAATGGTTACAAAAGTCGCCGATTTGCTTTAACGCCCCGCTTTTTCTATGTCAACAAACAGCCGGTTCGCAGTTGCCGTCCATGTTCTGACGCTGATGGCTTGGTCTGGGGACGAACCCCTGAAATCTGACCAGGTCGCCGAAAGCGTAAACACCAATCCCGTCGTTATCCGGCGGATGCTCTGCGAGTTGGCTGAGGCAGGATTAGTTGTGTCGCAGACGGGTTCGCTTGGTGGCAGCCGCCTGGCTCACGATGCGGCTGAAACAACATTACTAGACATATATAAGGCGCTTGAATGCCAGGGGGTATTTTCGCTCCACCGGCAGCCACCTAGTCCGGATTGTCCGGTTGGCGTCAATATTGAAACCGTTCTGGGAGACGTACTTGAGGAGGTCGACACGGCCGTCGAACAGGTTCTCGCTCAGATATCTATTAATGACGTAGTGCAGAGATTGAAACCTTGCCGGGAGACAACCGTAGACAAGAAGAGACATCACAAGAAAGAACAGGTTTCCTTGCCTGAAATTCGCGTCAGTGCGAGGAGTCGGCGAGCAAAAGCTTACCGAACGGCCTGATATTCGCGAGAAAGGATTATTAAATTTGTCCAGGCTTGAGAAAGATCAAAGTGGTATTGAGCTCCTGAACAAAGGCGAGTTCGCCAATCTCAGTGCAGAGCTGACGGACGACGCCGTATCTATCGAAGATATCGACGAGGTTCTTCAGACACTGGAGCGTGCGACCAGCGTCGAGGGTGAGACTGAGGAGCCATTGATTGAAGAAGCTTCGCCGTCAGTCGAGACAGACGAAGCGTTAAATGAAGAAGTCGAACTCGATCTGTCTGCTGGTGAGATGGATAAGACCTCAGACCCGATTCGCGTGTACATGCGCGAAATGGGCGTAGTGCCTCTACTCACCCGCGAACAGGAAGTTTCGATTGCGAAACGAATTGAGCGTGGTCAAAAGCGTGCGGAGAAAGCGATCGCTCGGTCGCCAATTGCGGTTGTCGAATTGTTTAGCATCGGTGACGAACTCGAAGCCGGCAAGCTGAATATTCGGGACGTCGTCGCGTTCGCTGACCAGATGGAAACCGAGGAGCATGAGGATCGGAGCGAGGAGTATCTCCAGTGGACGATCGAAGGTCTTCTCCGAATCCGTCAACTCTACAAACGCGGTCTCAAAGAACTTGAGAAATTCACCGCCGAACAGAGGATCACACGAGGGAAGCGTTCGAAGAAATTGCTGCGTTATCGACGGAAACTTGCGCGCACCCGTTTGGAAATCGCGCAGGAAATCCGCGGACTACATTTGAAAGAGGCCGCACGTCAACGTCTAATTGCAGCCATCGGCGCCGTTCACAAAGAGTGCCGAACTCAGGAACGCGAAGCCGAAGCGTTTACCGAGAAGCTGCGACGTAAAGGTCTCAAACCAGAGAAGCAGAAAGAATTCCGAAGGCATGTTGCCGCGGCCAAGAAGCGTTTGAAAGAGATCGAGATGCAGCATCACTTGTCTCCATTGGAGATCAAGCGTTCGCATCAGATGATCGCAATCAGTGAGGCGCAAACTGCTCAGGCTAAGCACGAGCTAACCGAAGCCAATCTTCGTCTCGTCGTTTCCATCGCTAAGAAGTATCAAAACCGGGGACTCCAGTTCCTGGACCTGATCCAGGAAGGAAACCTCGGTCTGATGAAGGGCGTCGACAAGTTCGACTGGCGTCGCGGTTACAAGTTCTCGACTTATGCGACGTGGTGGATTCGTCAGGCAATTACGCGTGCCATTGCCGACCAGGCGCGAACGATTCGTATTCCGGTGCACATGATCGAAGTGATCAACAAGTTGAAGAACACTTCGCGTGAACTGGTTCGCGAACTCGGTCGTGAGCCAACGACTGAAGAGATCGCCAAGAAGATGGATACTTCGGTCGACAAGGTTCGCAAGGCCCGGAAGTTGATGCAGGATCCGATTTCACTCGAAACGCCGATTGGCGAAAACGGTGATTCGCAGCTCGGCGACTTGATTGAAGACAAATCAAGCGAAAGCCCGGCTGCGCGTGTGATCACGTCGAACCTGCGCGAAATCGCGGGTGACGTTCTGCAGACATTGAGTCCTCGTGAAGAGCGCGTTATTCGTCTCCGTTTTGGCTTGGACAACGGTGGGCACGAGCGAACGCTTGAAGAGGTTGGCCAAAACTTCAACGTGACTCGCGAACGCATTCGGCAAATCGAAGCGAAGGCGCTGCGCAAACTTCGTCATCCTTCGCGCGCTCGACTTTTAAAGAATTTCCTCGAGGGCGAGGGACAGTAAATTTCAAGATAGATAAAGGATCAGGAGCGAACAAAAACATGAGTGATGTTAGGGAAGTGAGCGACAGCTCTTTTGAAAAGGATGTTTTGGGCTCGAACAAGCCCGTATTGGTTGATTTCTGGGCGGAATGGTGTGCTC
>JBKPMX010000200.1:0-9037 GCA_046765655.1 Acidobacteriota bacterium | reverse complement strand
CTGTAGGGGCGTCCTTCCGTGGGCGCCCATCTTCTGTCACTTGGCGGGCGCCCACGGAGGGACGCCCCTACAAATTAGACAACGTTAACCAGCGGTAGTGTGCGATAGCGTTTGCCAGTTAGCTTCGCAAGCGCGTTTACGACAGCAGGGCTGATCACCGGCACTGGCGGTTCGCCACATCCAGTCGGCGCTTCTGTGCTCGGAACGATGTGAACGTCAACGTCTACGGGAGCGTCGATGATATATGGCGGCGTGTAGCCGTCGAAGTTTCGCTGCTCCACGCGACCGTTCTTCAGAGTAATCGCGCCACCAGAAACTAGCTGAATTAAGCCAAACCCAAGTCCTGCCTGAAACTGACTTTCAATCGTCAATGGATTAACTGCCATCCCGCAATCAACTGCCACAGTAGCTCTATGAATTTTCGGACGTTTGTTTTCAATGGAAACATCAACTGCACACGCTACGGCGGTATCAAAACATTCGTGGCAGGCGATGCCTTTTGCCCGTCCGCGCGGTAAACGCCAATTCGCTGTCTTGGTCTCGAGCAGATCCAGCGTGCGACGCAGTTTGTGTGAATCCGGCTTAAGCAGTTTGCGTCGATAGGCGATTGGATCCATCTTCGCGCGTGTTGCTAGCTCGTCGACAAGCGTCTCCATGACGAAAGCTGTGTGCGTATGCCCAACCGAGCGCCACCACAACACGGGAACATTCACGGTAGGGTGATGAACAGATACGTGAAAGTTCGGAATAAGATAGGGAGCATCAGCAGCGCCTTCTACAGCTGTCCCGTCCACACCATTCTTGATTAGAAATGAAGCGAACGGTGTTCCCGCCAGGATCGACTGGCCCACGACTACATGCCGCCAGGCCGCTGGCAAACCATCTGGGCCAACTCCAACTTCTACTCGATGCACGTGCATCGGCCGGTAGTATCCACCTTGAACATCATCCTCGCGTGTCCAGATTAATTTGACGGGAGTTCCTCGCATCCGTTTCGCGATTACTGCTGCCTCACGCTGGATGTGTGAATCAGTCACCGCCCGCCGGCCAAATCCGCCGCCCGCCATCTCTGTGTGGAAGGTGACGCGCTCAGGAGTCAATCCAAGCACTTCAGCGATCGCCATTTGATCGAAGGTCTGAAACTGTGAGCCTGCCCAGGTCTCAGCGCGATCACCATCAAAGCGCACGGTGGTGTTCAAAGGCTCCATCGGCGCGTGGGCGAGATAAGGAAATTCAAAATCAGCAACAATGCGATTCGTCGTTGGAATCTTTTCCAGTGCCTTTTCATCACCGCGCGTTACGGCTACGTTGCCCGTCGTCGTCGCCAGCTGACGATACTGCGTCAATAGCGCTGAGGTATCAGCGGCTTGCACGCCTGACAGATCCCACTCGATCTTTAAAAGATCGCGCGCCTGTTTCGCCGGCCAAAACTTATCCGCGACAACCGCGACACCCGTACCACCAACATTTACTGGGATTTGAAATACATCTCTGACTCCATCGATCGCGCGCGCTTCTTTGTCGTCGAAACTTTTTACCTTTCCACCAAACACAGGCGGATGCGCCACCACCGCTACTTTCATTCCCGGAAGATCGAGGTCTAAACCAAACTTCGTCGACCCGTTGCACTTTGGTTTGCTATCGAGACGGCGAACAGGTTTACCGATCAGACGAAACTCTGATGGGTTCTTTAATTGAACTTTTTGCGGAACCGGCTGACGAGCAGCATCACTTGCGAGTTCAGCATAACTCGCTTTCTGGGCGCCTGGTCCAAATACAACGCTAGCTTCTGTTCGACATTGTGCCGGTGACACATTCCACTTGCTCGCAGCGGCCGCCACCAGCATCGCCCGCGTCTTTGCGCCGAGTTCGCGATATTGCTGGAACGAGTGGGCAATCGAACCGGAGCCCCCAACCATTTGAATTCCAAAGAGCGGATCCTTGTAAACGTCAGACGCTGGAGCGAGTTCTGCCACAACGTGAGTCCATTCAGCGTCCAATTCATCTGCGAGCACCATCGGTAAAGCCGTGTGCACACCCTGACCGAATTCCAGGCGATTCACCTGGATCACAATGTTTCCATCCGAGGTGATCCGGATGAATGCATCGGGCGGATAAACTTTCTGGGGCGGTTGAGATTGAGGCTGAGGTTGTCCCTCCTGTCCCCGCACCGAACGATCGAAGTATAGCGACACTACTAAACCGCCGGCCGCAACCGAAGAGACACGCAGGAACGTTCGACGATTAAGAGAGAGGGTTTTTGAGTGACTAGTCATGCTTTGCCTCCTCGGACCCATCCGCTACCGCGGACGGTACTGACTTCTACTTCACTTGTTTGGCGGCGCTCTTGATGGCTTCACGAATTCGAACGTACGTTGCGCACCGGCAAAGATTTCCTCCCATCGATTCCTCGATGTTGATGTCGGTCGGGTTAGGTCGATTTTTCAGTAAAGCGACGGCGCTCATAATCTGTCCACTCTGACAGTAGCCACATTGGACGACATCTTTATCGATCCAGGCATTCTGTACTGCTTGCCCGACAGGATCAGCACCGATACCTTCGATGGTAACTATCGGTCGATCATCGATCATCGAAACAGGAACTACGCATGAACGCGTCGCGACACCATCGACGTGTACTGTGCAAGCACCGCACGCGCTGATTCCACAACCGTACTTTGTTCCGGTCATCTTCAACTCATCACGGAGCACCCAAAGTAAGGGTGTCGAAGGATCGGTAGTTACCTCACGTTGTCGTCCGTTTACATTAAGTCGATAAGTAGCCATTAGACAGATCCTCCTACTTTCCCGTTGGACACGGCATGCCTGCTTCAACCCATCTCTTTGTTGCAGCGACAAAGTCCTCGTGTGTCAGTGGTGGCAGCGTACGTATTGAACCGTCGGGTCGCCGCCCCGGGTTCCAGGCCCAATGAACGAGTGGCTCCTCTTCATGATGTTTGAGCAAACCGGGACCATCCAGGTTGTGGTTTTTGGAACGGTCCTTAAGAGAGCGGCACACCATCACGCTCGATAGCGGTTGATCGTTTTCGTCCTGCCATTTCATCGATAGTGGTGCGAGGTGCCAGCCATTACCACCAGGCACACCCGTGGAATCGGCGTTGGCTTTTTGATGGCAACTTGCACAATTGAGTCCTGGTACGCCGGTGTTAGCAGGACCACGTACCACATTTGCGAAGTGCCGGTGTCGATCGTCACCTTGCTGCGGATAATTGGTCGCGGTGTGGCAGTTAATGCATCGCGGATGTGTGAGGACGGAATAAACTTGTTGCCAAGCCTCGAGACCTTGCGTCGGCGACACAGGAGGTTCGTCAGCGAAACTGGCTGCGCCCGCCATCAACAAAAACAATGCGCAGCTTAGCGCTAAGGAGATCAGTAGAGCGATCGAGCGAATGCGCGACATGGGCGAGCCCTCCTATTTCTTTTGCTTACGCTAATAGTACCGCACTAATTCACGCTATCAAGGCCAATTTCTAACAAGTGAGTGACGGGGTCGTCTATTCAGACGAATTCGTCCGAGAGGATGGAGAAATGGATTGCCGCAATTATCACATCAGATTCTCTTTAGCCTGCGAAGCAGGCGTAAGCGTAAAGCATGGGGCGTGAGCCCCATGAAAACTGCGGTTGATTCCCCGCAGCCCGTGAAATGGGCGGCACCTGTAGAATCGTCGGTCTTTCGCCCGCTCACGCGGGCTCAGGTTGGAAAACACCCCGCTCCTGGGGCTGACGCCCCAGGCTTTACGCTCACGCCCGCTTCGCAGGCTAAAGAACGGAGATCAAGAGTTTTGATTTGAAAGTGAACTAGCGGCGCGGGTGAGCGCCTCGGCGAGTTGGTCGATCTTTTTCCCACCACCTTGGGCCATTTCGGGTTTACCACCACCGCGGCCGTCGAGAGAGGCACATGCTTCGCGCATCAATGAACTCATGTCGCCGTCAGCATCTTCAGACCGGGCGAAGACCAGGCGCGCGGTATCGCCATCACGCGAACCCAGCAGTGCTACTGTTTTGGGCCGGGCGGTAAGCGCGTGCGCCAACTTCTTTAATAAATCGTTGTCACGTCCGTCAAAAACTTTTGCAATTATTCGTGTTCCGTCTTCACGTGGGCCGGTTTCGGTGAAGAGTTTTTCTGCTTCATCAGCCGCCGCGGTCTCTTCGAGAACGCGAATACGGCGGTGCAGTTCTTTGTTCTCGTCAATCATTTGTGCGGCGAGATGTGGTGCATCATCTCTTCCGGCGCTGAACAACGCAGCAATCTCACGGACACTCTTGTTTGCCTTTCGATAATCCGCGAGTGCGCGACCCCCGGCGACAAATTCAATACGAACTAAACCCTTTGCCCTTTCCCACGATCGAACCGCGACAATTCCTACTTCGCCTGTTCGATATGCGTGAGTGCCACCGCACGGCGTGAGATCAAAGCCATCAATTTCAATCAGACGTAACTCGCCTTCACGCGACGACTCCTTTCTCAAGGGCAACTCAGCAGCCTCTTCTTTTGTGACATTGCGGATCGCGATCGCGCGGTCTTCCCAAATCACATTGTTGGCGAGCTCAACCGCGCGTTCGATAACCTCATTGCTCGGATGAGCGAGATCGACGTCGATTTCGCATGATTGATCCAACACTCGAAAGCTCTTGGTCGGAGCATTGAACAGTTTTACGAACGCCTGCGAAAGAATGTGTTGGCCTGTGTGTTGTTGGAGGTGGTCCAGACGGCGGGCCCAATCGACGCGGCCTTTAACAGCTTCGCCTCGGGCAGGTGTCGCACCTTGCATTATGTGCAAGACACCGTTGTCGCCGTCGTCGATGCACTCAACGACGCGCGACCCATTCAACACGCCAGTGTCGCTCGGTTGGCCGCCGCCCGTGGGATAAAACGCTGTGCGGTCCAATACGACTGCGGTCCACCCACTGACACGCTCAGTTACATCCACAACACGAGCGTCAAACTCGATTAGGTGGGAGTCGTTGTAATAGAGACGTTCTGTGGCCGCCATTGGGTCATAGTCTAGAGCGTCTGTCGTGCAGTGGCAAAACAGTCAGTATCCCGACGCGTCGGGATACTGACTGTTTTGGCACTGCATTGGGAATTTCATTTTGGCTATGCGAAGATAAATTCGCCTTCTTTCGAATCGCGGACTCGCAATCCCGGAGCCACTCAATGAACTTTTATCTTCGTAAATCACTATTGTGCGTTCTCGTTCTGGGCGTCACCGCAACCGCCGTTGCCCAAACACCTCCGCTCAAATCGATCACCTATCGTCTTTCGATGTCGAAACCGAACTCGCATCTCTTCGAAGTCGCCATTGAAGTTGAACTACCCGAAGAGTTGAAAGACAAGCCCGTAGAGTTTCAAATGCCGAAATGGTCGCCAGGCCGGTACGCAGTTTTTGATTTTGCGAAGAACGTTCAAGAGCTTTCTGCAGCCGCTGGTATTTGCCCTCCACCCGGCCGTTGCGACCAGGCGATGCGGCCGATTACGCGCGTGAACGATCAGACGTGGAGCGTGTCTCCGCTCGGAAGTTCCGCGCTGACGATCAAGTACAAAGTGTTCGCCAATGATCTCTCCGGCACGTTTTCACAGCTCGACGGACGACATGCAAATTACAACGGCGGATGCATCTTCATGTACGTCGTTGATCACAAACCCGATCCAGTGAAGCTTGTCATCAATCCGCCGAGTGGTTGGAAGATTGTCAACGGACGGACGGAACGGCCGGGACAAACGGAATGGCAGTTTCCAAATTGGGACATCCTGATAGATACGCCGACGGAAATCGCTCCGGATTGGACCGAAGATGATTTTCAGGTCGACGGAAAAAAATATCACGTCGTTGTTCATTCGTTCGGTGCAGAAGGTGGTAAGCGCAACAACCTCGTGCGTGACATCGAAAAGATTGTGCGCTCAGAAGTGGCGATGTGGGGCGCGCCGGAATTTGATGAATACACGTTTCTGATCCACTTTGCCGCCGATGATCGTTCTGGCGACGGGATGGAGCACCTCACATCTACGCAGATCATTGAGTCTGGTGCTCTGGCAGACGCAGGAGTTTATGACGATACGCTGGGAACAGTTGCTCATGAATTCTTCCATGTGTGGAATGTGAAGCGTCTACGTCCAGTCGAACTCGGCCCATGGGACTTCACGCGACCCGCAAACACACGCGGTCTTTGGGTGGCGGAAGGATTCACAAATTATTACGGCCACTTGATGCTGCGCCGAGCCGGCCTGGTAAACGACACGCGTTTCATCGCTCGAGAGGCGCAAACAATCGATGGCATCGAAAACGCCCCAGGTAGTCGTTTGATGAGTGCTGAAGAATCGTCTTTGTCCGCGCCGTTCATGGATGATGCACCACACGCGCAGCTGACCAACTTGGAGAACACATCGATCAGTTATTACCCCAAAGGCGAGCTTGTCGGAATGGTCCTGGATCTAATCGTTCGCGGACGAACGAAAGGGAAGTCGTCGCTCGACGACATCATGCGAGCGATGTATGAAGAGTTTTATCGAAAGAGTTCTAACAATAGTTACTATCTGCGCGGACGTGGTTACACGATTGAAGACGTTCAGCGAGTTGCATCTCAAGTGGCAGGTTTTGATCTGTCTGACTTCTTTAACCGTTATGTTCGACATACCGAAGTGCTTCCTTATGACGAAGCGCTCGGCTACATGGGATTGAGGTTAGTTAAGAGCCAGAAGGCGCAGCCCTATAACGGTGGTATTACGATCGGCCGCGATGACGAAGCAGGGCTGCGAATCACTAACGTTAAAAATAACTCGCCGGCTGAGGATGCCGGCTTGGACGTCGGTGATGAAATCGTTGATGTTGCGGGACGCAAAGTGACTCGAGATACGTGGTTTGCGACGCTTGCTCGTTACAAAACGGCTGATACTGTTCCAATCACCGTAAAGCGTGATCGGAGGACCATCAAAACTAAAATGATCATGGGCCAGCCCGAACGATTTGAATACAAAATCGAATTCAAAGCTGATGCGACAACGGAACAGAAAGCACTGCGGGATGCGTGGCTGAGGTGAAGAGCAAATGACTCCTAAATGTTAGTCCGCGAAGCGGACGATCAGCGTAAAGCCTGGGGCGTCAGCCCCAGGGACACGCGAATTACAAGATCCAAGCGCGCGAAGCGGGCGATAGCAACGCCCAAATCGATCTCGCGTAGTTAGCCCAAAGGTCTACAATACCCACAATCTATATGGAGAACGATGAGGTACATAACAGGAGTGTGAGAACTATCGCCCGCTCCGCGGGCTCGGAAATTTTTCGCGAACTATCCTTCAGGAAGATCTGATCATTCGGAGTCCGTTTCAGGATCAACTATTCAGTACCATGCGCGGTAGCCGATGGCCACTGCTCAACTCTCGCGACATCCAGAATTTTCTGAGTTGAGTCCTGGCCATTCGCTACCGCGCATGGTACTGAATAGCCTAAGGCTCAACATTGATTCAGAGCTTCCTTCAGTTTGTCGTGACTGGCTGAAACTGCAACCTGCGATGTAAGTTGAATCCACCGCGAGTCACGACAAACTGAAGTGTGTCGGACATCGGTGGACTTCACGGCACGATTACGTCGAGTGAATCGGGCGCGATTTCAAAACGCATCGGCAACTTTCCTATAACTTCACCATCTACTTGCACAGCTGCATCGCCGAACCCCTTAACCGAATTCGTCTGCAGGAAACGAACGTACGAACTGTTTTCTTTCAAACGATGACTGAGGGCTTGCGAAGCCAGGTGTAGATATCGCCAACGGCTCTTGGTTTGGATGATGCAGACTTCGAATTCATCCACATCGAGCCGTGCCCGTGGCGTGATTGCAAGATCGCCCCCATAACCTGCCGCATTCCCAATCGCAACAAACGTCGCTTGATACTCTTGATTGTCGATCCGGACTGTAAAGACCGGCGGATTCCAGCGTGTGAGTTGTCGGAAACCTGTAAACCAGAACGCGGCTTTGCCGAATCTTTTCTTCAACGAAGCCGACACTTCATTGACAACTTCCGCATCAACTCCGATTCCGGCCATCAACAAGAAGTAGCGTCGCGTGTCAGTTGCTTCATCGATCGCGACACCGAAATGAATGGTTCGTGATCTGCCGCGCGCTACGATCTCTGTCGCTTCGTTTTCATCCGCCGGCAATCGAAGTTCGCGGGCCAACACGTTCGCGGTGCCACGCGGAATAATGCCGAGTCGCGCGCGCGTACCGGCCATACCTTGAATTGCTTCGTTGATTGTTCCATCGCCGCCTGCGACAATCACGTCCGTGGTTCCATTTTGCGCCGCACGCGCGGCTATTTCGGCCGCATGCCCTGGTCCAGTCGTATTTACAAGTTCAGTTTCAAGACCGAGTGACTTGAGTCGTTCACAAATCTGCTCGATGGGCGTACGCGTGCGCGTTGCGTAGCGCCCGGTTCTTGGATTCGAAATCAGAATTGCTTTCCGGTTAGACATTGAAACGCTTCGTTGCCAAACGAGATATTCGAAAGCGCGATTGTCGATTACTGGTTTGAGATTGCGGATTGACATGACCACTCATTATCAACTTGGCAATCAGCGATCCAAGATCAATAGTCCCGTGTGCTATAGAAATGCGGTGCAAACTACTTACTTCCTACGAACACTTCTATGACAGATGTCAGATAAATCATCCAAAATCGAAGATCAAAAGACCACCGCATCCCAACGCGAACTAATTGTGTTGCTGATTCTGTATTTCGTCGGGTTTATTCTGCTTGCAATCAATCCACATGACCGGGCCGATTGGGCACTCGAGAATTTTTTTCCAATCTCACAACTCATTGCAGTGGCTATTTGTTATCGCTACTTTAAATTTACGCGTATCTGCTATTACATGATCTTCTTTTACTTGTTCGTTCAGTCGTGGGGCGGACATTTCACTTACGCAGAAGCCGCGCCTTTCAACTGGCTGCGCGACGAGTTTCATCTGGCGCGGAATCACTACGACAGAGTAGCGCATTTCATGCTGGGATTCCTTCTCGG
>JBKPMX010000199.1:0-18490 GCA_046765655.1 Acidobacteriota bacterium | reverse complement strand
TACCCGTTTTGTCGGTCGCGATCACAGTCACTGACCCAAGAGCTTCGACCGCGCTCAGTCGGCGTACGACCGCCTTCTGTTTGGCCATTCGTTCGACGCCAAGAGCGAGTGTTAATGTCAAAACAGCCGGCAATCCTTCAGGCACCGCAGCAACTGCCAGCGCAACGGCAAACAACAATACGTGGCCTGCACGATTGATACCTTCGACAAGCGTCCCAGCTATCGCGACAAGAACTGCAAGGATCAAAACCCAGCGCGCTATCTGACTACCGAACGCGGACATTCGGCTCTCCAGCGGTGTTGGTGAGGGTTTGATTGTGCCGATGAGTTCGGCGAGTTTGCCTGCGGCACTGGCAAGGCCAGTTCGAGTTATCTCGAGATAGACCGTGCCGCGTGTAAGTAATGTTCCGCTAAAAGCTTCGTCTTGAATCCCCTTATCAACGGGAACTGACTCGCCCGTCATCACCGACTCATCGATCATTATTCCCTGAGCGTCGAGAACGACACCGTCCGCAGGCACTCGATCGCCGGCTTGGAGTCGAACAACGTCGCCCGGAACAATCGATGCAGAAGGAAGGTGGACCATCTGACCGTCGCGCAGTACCCACACCTGGGATTCTGCGAGCGCTTTCAATCGCTCAAGTGCACTTTCCGCCTTACTTTCCTGATAGACGCCGAGACCGGCATTAAGAATTAAAATCAAGCCGATTGTGATCGATTCGATCGGCAGTCCTTTCGCGCCTTCAACGATCCAGACTGTGAGGTCAACCGCTAGTGCGAAGATCAATACGTAGATCAGTGCACTGCGAAATTGATTAAGGAATCGCCGAAAGAGGGTGACGCGTGTTGTTTCTGGAATGAGGTTTGGACCATGGGTATGAAACAGAGCTTGAGCTTGTTGAGTTGATAGACCTTGGGGACGCATAACACTGACAGGATTACAGGATTACGGGAATACAAACAACAGTAGGCTGTCCATTTCTGTCTTTCTAATCCGGTAATTCTGTAATCCTGTCAAAAGCGTTCACGGTTTGATTGCGACCTTCAGCACTCCATCGCGTCGCGCGCCAAACAGCTCGTAGCCCTGCAAGATGTCTGTTAGTGCAAACGTGTGGGTAAGCAGTGGCGTGAGATCGAGTCGATTGAATTTGACCATCTCCATCAGTCGTCTCATTCTCTCTTTGCCGCCCGGACACAGTGTGGTCACAATGCGATGATCTCCAATGCCGGCGGCAAACGCATCGTACGGAATCTCTAACTTACCGGAATAAACACCAAGGCTCGAAAGAGTTCCGCCAGGACGCAACGAGCGCAACGCACTTTCAAATGTCTGTTGAGTGCCCAGTGCTTCAATCGCGACATCCGCGCCGTACCCCGTCAGCTTCTTAACTTCCGCAACGACGTCCAACTCCCGGTAGTCCAGCACGATTTCGGCCCCCATCTGATGGGCCATGCGGAGTCTATTCGAATCGCCATCGACTCCAATCACCAAAGCCGCGCCCATCAATTTCGCTCCAGCCGTCGCACAAAGTCCGATTGGACCTTGCGCAAAGACAACCACGGTGTCTCCAATTTTGATCTTCGCGGATTCGGCGCCACTGATTCCCGTTGATGCGATGTCGGCCAACAGCACAACCTGCTCGTCGCTCAGTTCTTTCGGAATCTTTGCCATGTTCGCCATTGCATTCGGAACCAGCAAATACTCCGCTTGAGCGCCGTTGATCTTATTGCCAAACCGCCACCCACCGAGCGCTTCATAACCTTCGCCGTGACCACACTGGGCCAGATGACCCGACAAGCACGCATTGCATTGACCACACGGCGTAATTGCTCCGACCAACACTCGATCGCCCGCCTGGTATCCTGTTACTCCTGGACCGAGTTCATCAATTACGCCGACGGGTTCATGTCCGATGATCAGCCCTCGCTTAACCGGATATTCCCCGCGAAGTATGTGGAGATCGGTGCCGCAGATAGTGGTCAAGGTCACACGAATCACGGCTTCACCTGGTCCCGGCCGTGGCTTTTCAACTTCTTCAACCCTTATCCTGTCTTTCTCGTGAAAGACAGTTGCTAACATCTTTGTCATTGCCTTACCTCTTAATTCTCGACTCGTGCGTCACGGCCTGTGCCGGCCGACGTGAGGCGGTGGCTATGCCCCGCACAATACGCACTACCTACTCACTCGTTTTCAAAACATGCGCTGCACACACGCCTGAATGCACGGTATCCGCGTAATTCGACTTGCGGCGCAAGATACCCAAATTCCGGCTTTTCCTCGCGCAACAACCCGGTGCTCAGATACTTTTTATTGTCGTCAGGAAACACCGTTGCGACCACCGCATCCGGTCCGAGTCTCTCCTGGGCTAACAATGCACCGATGAAGTTCGCGCCGGAAGAGATTCCGACCGCCAGTCCCAAAGTTGTCGCAAGCTTTTGGGCCATCAAGATCGCGTCGCCATCGTTCACACTTAGAACTTCGTCAAGTTCATTCAGGTGGAGAATTGGCGGAACGAACTCGTCTGAGATTCCCTGAATCCTGTGATGCCCTGACTTATGACCGGTTGTTAACGTCGGAGACTCGGCAGGTTGTAGCGGATACAGCTTGATCGACGGATTCTGCTGCCGCAGAAATCGACCGACACCCATGATCGTTCCGCCCGTGCCGACGCCCGCAACAAATGCATCGGGTTGCGAAGAATTCAAAAACAGCTGCCACCAAATCTCCGGCCCCGTAGTTTTCTCGTGAGCTTCCACATTCGCTTCATTTGCAAACTGTGACGGCAGAAACACACTTGGATTCGTTGCTGCAAGTTCGTTTGCCATCTGAATGCTGCCGAGAAAGCCTCCTTCACTCTGCTGCACCGAAACGATCTTCGCGCCGAGACTCTTGATCAATGAAACTCGTTCCTGGCTCATCCAGTCAGGCATAAAGATCGTCACGTCGTGGCCAAGCGCACGACCAATCGACGCGAATGCGATTCCGGTGTTTCCGCTCGTCGCTTCTGCAATCGTATCGCCGGGATGAATTCGTCGTTCCAGGTAAGCCTTTTTCAGAATGTAGAACGCCATCCGATCCTTGATGCTGCCGGTCATATTCAAATGCTCGGCTTTGGCGTAGACGACGCGTTCCTTTCCCTTGAACACACAATCGATCGCCAGGAGTGGCGTGTTACCGACCATGTGTTTCAGCTCGCGAAATTTAGTTTCACCAGTATCAGCGACTGGCGGGGCCCGTCGAATAACGGGTTGAAGCGTTAAGAATTCCTGCATGAGTAGACCTATAGCGAATAGAACCGCTGCTTCCGATCGGAAGCGCTTTGACATCCGTAACAAAGTGCCGCAGCAGGATCCGCCGCGAGTCGACGCGCCGTTATGAACTCGCCACAATCGACGCAACGGCCGTATCGACCTTCCATCAATCGATCCTGAGCATCAGCTAACTGCCGCAAACGGTTCTCGAGTCGCTCACGATGTCGCCATTCAATTTCTTCGGCTTCGTCAGACGCAGCAGAGAACAGTCTGCCGTCGTGAAGCAGACTCTCCGAGACCTCCAGCTTTTCGTCCTGCAGCCTTTGCCAGATTTCTCCACTCAGACTTACCAGCGGTGGATCACTTACCGTCTCAGTTAATGTCGCGTTGTTAACCATATTTACCTCACAGAAAATTCCCCACGTTGGAGTGGGTATGAAGAAAGGGAGCAAGCGTTATTCCGCCGATGTAAAAGCGGCGACGGGCGGCGAAGAGCGAAGAGCGTGAATGAGTTAACAGCCCAGGAATCACACGCGGGTGCGGAATATCGCTGATAGGTAAGCGAATATTCGCAGTCGAGTTCTCGAAAGAGGAGAAAACCCCCTGTGTAATGCTCGGCACAGGCCTTGCCAAATTCGCCGCAGGAGGAGGCGATGGCGCCTTGATCAAGTCATGAGAGTGAGACGCATACTCTGCCCGGTTGATCTATCGGCCAAACCAGACGAGGCCGTGCGCTATGCGATGACGTTGGCACGCGCTTACGAAGCGAAGCTCTCCATATTCCATTGTCTTCGGAACATGGGGACGCTCTCCGACGACGCGCAGCAGTTGATCGAAGGACGAGAGCGTCTCAAAAAACAGCTCGCTGACTCAATTGCTCAAGATGTTGACCCGGCGATTTTCGAAGGCTCGCAATGCGAGATTGCAGTCTGTGACTGTGAAAATCCCGGCGATGCGATCGTACAAGAAGCAGCGAAAAGAAATACTGATTTGATCGTGATGCGATCTCGGCGCCGTCCGCACCGTGCAGCACTACTCGGTTCAACAGCGGAACAGGTCTGTCGTACTGCATCTTGCCCCGTGCTAGTCACTCATGCGGAAGAACGCGATTTCGTTGCCGGAAGCAAGATAGAATTGAAACGCGTACTTGTCGCCTACGATTTCTCCGATTTCTCGGAACTCGCACTGAATTATGCGTTATCAATCGCGCAGGAGTACCAGGCGGAGTTGCATCTGCTGCACGTGCTGTCCCCATCGATGATGCGCGAACCAGAAATCTCCTGGTATCCAACTGGTCAAGAGGGCGCTTATCACATTGCCGCCAGACGATTGCAAAAGGCCATTCCTACTGAAGCACATCTTTGGTGTCCTGTGCGCAATGTTGTCAGTGAAGGCCAGCCTTATCGCGAAATACTAAATTATGCCGAAGGCAATCAAATAGATCTGATTTGTATTGGAGCTCATGGAGCCGGTTTCGGAATGCGGACGTTGTTTGGATCTAACGTCGACCGCGTCCTGCGCCAGGCACCATGTCCCGTGCTGGTTGCCCGTCCGTTAAAGCCGAGCGGCGTTGTACAAGTAGCGGCGTCGGTTACGGACACAGCCAAACCTAATTACCGAGCTGCTGGATAAGATCCACAGGGAAAGGACACATAATGAAAAAGCTATTTTTTATTTTTGTTGCACTGGGGGCGTTGGTGCTTGGAAGTTTTGCCTTCGAGGCCAATGCATCGCGCGAGAACCGGATACAACAAGCCACAATGAAGTTCGACAAGGCCGTCAGTGTGCACGGAGTGTTATTGGCTCCTGGCATGTATACGTTTGTGCATGACGGCAACTCTATGGCGCGCGGTGAGGCCTGCACGTTCATCTACAAAGGTCACGGCGCCGCGAGTGATAAGCTTGTCGTTTCGTTCCATTGCACGCCTGCTGAACGCACAAAGGCACAGCATTTCATGCTGCGAAGCGCTGAACTGCCGACCGGAGTAGTGGAACTGCGTGAGTTTCAATTCAAAGGCGATACCGAAGCGCATTTAGTGCCGGCTCCGTAACGGTTAACACTTCGGATGATGGTGAGTTATGAAAATTCTCATCGGCTACGATGGCTCATCATGTGCGGATGCGGCAATTGATGATTTAGCGCGCGCTGGTCTCCCCGACAAAGCGGAGGCGGCGATATTGTCGGTGGCGGAAGTTTGGCTTCCGCCGCCGCCTCCTTCGAGTTTTGAGATCGTTGAGCAAGCACGCCAGGTCAAGGTTCCATCGGACCTCAGACGTGTTTACACAAGAGAGTGTAAAGCCGCGAACGCAGCAATGACGTCTGCTGAACAAGCGCGGGACCGTGTAAAGACTCTCTTCCCCGGCTGGAGCGTCTCGGCAGAATCCACATGTGGTTCGCCTGCGTGGGAACTCACTTTCAAAGCAGATTCGTGGCAACCGGATCTAGTGGTTGTCGGTTCGCATGGACGAACTGCGTTAGGCCGTTTCATTCTCGGCAGCGTTTCCCAAAGAGTTCTGAATGAAGCGAGATGTTCAGTGCGCATTGCCCGCGGACGGGTGACTGAACCGCAAACGCCTGTGCGGATTGTCGTAGGAATAGACGGATCACCGGGCAGCGAGCACGCCGTCAAGGCGGTCGTGAATCGCATCTGGCCGCCCGATAGCGAAGTAATGCTAGTAGTGGTCGATGATCCATTGGTTCCTGAATACGTGGGCCAATTGATTCCGCCGCTGGCAAAAACGATCGAGGAAGATCGAGAAGAAGAACGAGCATGGGTCAAAGACCTGACGAAAGGCTCTCTTAAGTTCTTCCGAAGAGCGGATATGAAGGTCACGCATATGGTTAGAGACGGCGACCCAAAGCGCGAGCTACCGCGAGTTGCCGAAGAATGGGGCGCTGACTGCATCTTCGTAGGTTCGACAGGTTTCAGTAATCGATTTGAACGATTTGTGTTGGGAAGTGTGTCAGCGGCAGTTGCGGCACGAGCGCACTGCTCTGTGGAAGTTGTTCGTAACGGGACATATAAAACCGAACGTCAACGGCTGACAATTTGATCTCCGTGATGAAAGAACATGGCAAGGATTCTCATTGTTGGAGGAGGTTTCGGCGGCGTAGTCGCCGCAGAATCGCTTGCTAAACAGGTTTCGGCAGAACACACAGTAACGCTGGTTTCCCGCAAACGTGATTTTGTGTTCTATCCTGACTTAGTCCGCGTTGCTTTTGGTCAACGTGAGCCCGCAGATATTTCGTTCGATCTTCGCCAAACAATGCTGGACCATCGGGTCCACTTTATCCAGGGCGAAGCCGCACGGATCAATCCTCAAGAAAACCACGTAACGATCGCGCACGGTGAATTCGCTGGAAATATTAACTATGACTACCTGCTGCTTGCGCTCGGTCGACGACTTGCGACTGAGCGGATCAAAGGATTCTTTGAGCACGCGAACCACCTGCTCGATGTTGACGGTGCGCTAAAGTTCGGCGAAAGCATAAGTAAGTTCAAAGGCGGAATCGCCATAATCGGGCAATGTCCTGGTGCACGCTTACCGGTGCCCGTTTACGAAACTGCGTTTGCACTTTCGCGTCTGATCGCGGCACGCGGGCTCAAAGAAAAAGCGCGCATAACGCTCGTTAGCCCCGAGTCACCACGCCTCCAGTTTGGTGATCTCAATATGGCCGTCGCGTTGAGAAACGCACTCGAAGAACACGCAATTGACTACCTTCCCGATTTTCAAATTGAACGGGTGACAGAAACGTCCGTCGTTTCCGATGGCACCGACCGGCTTGACTACAACCTACTAATGTTAATCCCGCCGTTTGTCGGTCCAAGTGCTGTTAACGGATTGGGCATAACCGACAGTGAGGGATATATCAACGTCGAGAACTCCATGCGTGTGAAAGGACTGGACCGAGTTTATGCGGTGGGCGACTGTGCTAACTTCAGCGGACCAAAACTCGGCCATATGGCTGTGCAACAGGCGGAGGTCGCAGCCAATAACCTCGCACGGGAGGTCAACGGCAAAGAACCTGACGCTGTTTACGATCACGAAATGATGTTGGTGATCGATGAAGGTGCAGGTGAGACCATTTATCTTCACAAGGGACTGTGGCGCGATGAAAGAGCGAGTGTACACCAGGGCCGATTCTGGAGTTGGGCAAAGCGAATTCACGAGCGCTATTGGATGGCGTTGCACTCGTAGTTGGTAATAGCACGTGTCAGTGGAATTGTAAGGGCGGCCCTCCGTGGCCGCGCGTTCCTTTGCGTTGAGCCTTATGCGAGATCAGCGGGCGGCGACGGAGAACCGGACCCTACAATTTTCGTGCGCGGAAAATCCACCAACGTGCGGAAAACTTCGCGGATTCTAGCTTCCCCACGACTTAGAACTCCCAAAAACTCGAAGCATCTCAATGGCACGGTCAGTGCAAATCCATTTGTGTGGGTGGAATTACGATTGCGCTGTCAGCGGCCAAACGGCCGAGGAGTATGTCATGAGAGTTTTATTACCAATTGATGGATCGCAATTCAGCGAAGCTGCACTTGATGAGGTAGCGAACCGACCATGGCCGGAAGGAAGCGAAGTCAGAATCGTTACAGCGGCAGAAGTTCCAATGATCATTGGTTTAGAACCATGGGCTGCCACGCCCATCTACTTCGAGCAATTCGAAGGTGCGGTTCGTGATTCCGCAAGCACATTGGTTGAGAATGCAGTAACGAAATTGAAATCAAGGGGAACACCACTGCGGATCAGCTGTGCCGTCCTTCAAGGATCGCCTCGAGAAATGATCGTGGAGGAGGCTGATAGGTGGGGCGCAGATCTGATCATGATGGGTTCGCGCGGGCTCGGTGCGTGGAGCCGATTGCTAATCGGCTCTGTGTCTAACGCGGTGGTCCATCACGCGAAGTGCTCGGTTGAAATCGTCCGCAAGCGCGAGACGAATTGAAACCGATTCCTTTTATAACTTTGACAATAGAAAGGACTTAGTGGACCGAATCAAGGATTCCGTGGACGTAAATTATGAGAAATGACACCTTGCCAACGAATAAACCTGAACAGATCACAAAACATCGTACTTCAACCGATGTGACACCAGAACGTGTTCTGCCATCATGGTCCAATGACGAACTACGAAATGCGTTAGCCTCAATCCTTCATGATCGATTGATTAGGATCGAGGTAGCGGGCGGCATCGTCCGCCACCACTGCTACTGAACCATAAGGATGAAGATGACGGATGACGGATGAAAGAACACCTCCGTCATCTTTTTTCATCCCTCATCCTTTACCGTTCATCCCTCATCCCTCATCCTTCATCCCTGCTTCGTGCTTTCCTTCCTTTCAAATCGTATACTCCTCTGAATTTCCCCCTAATCAACAAACTCATTACAGGGAGAAGTCTGGATCATGGACCTTACAGAACTGTTCCTGGATCAACTCGAAGCTGAAGCCGATCGCACCCGCCGGATGCTGGAGAAAGCGCCTGAGGGGAAGGACGATTGGAAGCCACACGACAAGTCAATGCCGCTTGGCCGTCTAACGATGCTCGTCGCTCGGCTTCCCTCGTGGATCGCTATGATCATCAACAAAGATGAATTGGATCTGAAGCCTGCCGATGGAAGTTCGAACGTCGACACGCGGCCTCTGCGCAACAGTCGCGAGTTAATCGCAGCAATGGAGGAGGGCGTGAGCCAGTCGCGGGAAGCACTGAAAAACACAAGCCCCGATCACCTGATGAAGCCATGGCGCTTGCTTGTGAGTGGTAACGTAGTTAGCGAAGAGTCTCGATACCGAGTCATACGCGACACATTCTCGCATCTCGCGCATCACCGTGCGCAATTGGGTGTTTACCTGCGAATGAATGATTTGCCAGTGCCGGCGGTTTATGGACCATCGGCAGACGATCAGAGTTTTTCTTAAGCGTTAGCTTCACACGGAGGATACTGTGGCCAGCAAGAAACTGACCTGGACGGGAAGAGTTATCTCGATCCTCGTTTCGGCACTGTTCATCTTTAGCGCGTCGTTTAAATTTTTCGACAGCCCGCAACTCAAAGAGGGATTTGCGCACCTCGGACTGCCTGATCGAATCGCTAAACCGCTTGGAATACTCGAACTCAGCTGTGTGGTGATTTATCTGATCCCGCAAACGGCTGTGATAGGAGCAATTCTCTTGACCGGATATCTCGGGGGAGCAATATGCACCCACTGGCGTGTCGGCGATCCGGTGTATACGCACATAGTGCTCGGCATCCTAATCTGGTTGGGTTTGTGGTTGCGTGAAGATCGTCTCAAACCTTTGATGCCCCTCAGGGGATCCGCATGAAACGATTCAACTGGCAGATATGGGCTGGTTTTCTACTAACGTTTGGAGGCTTTTTGAGCTTCCCGTTCTTCTTCGTGCGGTTTCCGGCGACACGTGACGTTCCGTGGGTCAATTTCCTGCTTGCCGCGTTCGCGCTCGTGCTTCTCGTCATCGGTCTGAAGCGCGCGTTTCAACCGGGTCGTTCGAAGTTAGCAAAGGTGATCGCATCTGTCCTCGCGACGTTGAGCATCGCGGCCGTTGGTCTGTTCTTGTATTCGTTCTTCATCATGGCAAAGCAACTGCCGGCTTCGCGTGGTGCCCCGCAAGTCGGACAGAAGGCGCCGGACTTTACGCTGAAAGACACTTCGGAAAAACCCGTGGCGCTTTCAGAGTTGCTTTCGACACCTGTCAACGGATCGAAACCTAAAGGTGTGCTGCTGGTTTTTTATCGCGGTTACTGGTGACCCCTATGCAACTCCGAGTTTCGGGGAATACAAAAGAATTTGCCCGCGCTTGAAGCAAATGGCATCCGGCCGGTAGCGATTAGCGTCGACTCGCCGAAGGAGTCACGTGATTTGCGGGAACAGTCGGGTTACACATTTACGTTTCTGTCTGATCCGAATGCCGAGGTAATCCGTCGGTATGATCTGGTCCATGCGGGAGCCGGCGAGCACGGCCGAGACATTTCGCGGCCAGCAGAGTTCCTCGTCGATCCCTCGGGCGTGGTGAGGTGGGTGAATATGACGGAGAACTATTGGGTGCGCGCTCGGCCGGAGCAGATCCTGGAAGCCGCGAAGACGTTGGAGCAAAGGAATTAGACGCAGCGAAATGGAGTCAGTACCACATCGCGGTAGCGGGTGGGTGCGAAGCTTGGCTACTCTTGGCGTCGAAATTCGGCTTCGCACCCACCAGCTACCGCGATGTGGTACTGACTCCGTGATCTGCGAATTCTGACTAACGAATGGCACAACCAAAAAAGAAAATCGAATGGTCGTCCGCCTGGAGAGAAGCGCGTGTTCTCGTTTGGGCGCATCGCAAACGTCTCCTGCTTGGCGCCGTGTTGATGATCATTAACCAGGCGATGGGTCTGGTGCTGCCTGCGTCGACCAAGTACTTGATCGATTCCGTCATCGTTCAACGGCGCACAGATCTACTTTGGATGATCGCTCTGGCAGCAGCTGTCGCCACCATCATTCAAGTACTAACGTCGTTCAGTCTGTCGCAGGTTCTCGGTGTCGCAGCGCAACGGGCAATCACTGAGATGCGAAAGAACGTCCAGGCACAAATCTCGCGCTTGCCCATCAGCTACTTCGATTCTACGCAAACGGGACAACTCATTTCCCGCATCATGAATGACGCTGAGGGTATTCGGAATCTTGTCGGCACCGGACTAGTACAACTAGTCGGCAGCTTCATAACCGCCGGCGTGGCGTTGTGTGTTTTGTTTTGGTTGAGCTGGCAGCTGACCGCTTTTGTGATTCTCGTGCTTGGTGCGTTCGGCGGCGCACTCGCATTTGCTTTTTCTCGTTTGCGTCCGCTGTTTCGTGAGCGGGGTGCAATGACTGCGGCACTGACGGGACGCCTGACCGAGTCGCTTGGTGGTATACGCATCGTCAAAGCGTACACAGCGGAAAAGCGAGAACAACTAACCTTCGCGCGCGGTGCACACAAGCTGTTTCGCAACATTGCGAAGTCGATGACGGGAGTTTCAGCGGTAACGGCTTTTTCTTCACTCGTGGTTGGAACGGTTGGCGTAGTGATCATAATGGTGGGTGGACCGGCAGTGGTCAGCGGCGCGATGACGATCGGTGATCTTTTCATGTACACGCTGTTCACCGGGCTTATGGCGATGCCGATGATCCAGTTTGCTTCGATCGGAACCCAGATAACTGAAGCGTTCGCGGGACTCGATCGCATTCACGAAATCATGACCATGCCAACCGAAGACGAAGAAGATGTGAAACGTGCTCCACTTCCGGATGTGCAGGGCGCAGTCGAATTTAGGAATGTGTCGTTCGAATACAACAAAGACTCGCCGGTGCTGAAGAACATTTCGTTCAGCGCACCGGCCGGCTCTACGACAGCGCTCGTCGGATCAAGTGGTTCAGGAAAGAGTACATTGATCAGCCTGGTGATGAATTTTATCAAGCCACTTTCAGGCACAATCTTCATCGATGGTCGGGATTTACAGAGTATTCGCCTGCGCGATTTTCGTTCTTACCTCGGCGTGGTTATGCAGGACAATTTTCTTTTCGATGGAACCGTCGCCGAAAACATTAGCTTTTCCAAACCTGACGCCACACGCACTGAGATTGAAGCGGTAAGTCGCATCGCGCACGTCGAGGAATTCGTCTCCAAGTTTGAAAAGGGATACGACACCATTGTTGGTGAACGCGGAGTGAAGTTGTCGGGCGGACAACGACAACGCATCGCCATTGCGCGAGCAATTCTGGCGGATCCCAAGTTGTTGATTCTCGACGAAGCTACGTCGTCACTCGATAGCGAGAGCGAGGCCTTAATTCAGGACGGGTTGCGAAAACTTCGTCGGGGCCGAACGACATTCGTGATCGCTCACCGGCTATCAACAATCAGAAGCGCCGATCAGATTCTAGTGATTGAGGCGGGTGAAATAGTGGAACGCGGTACTCATCAAGAGTTGATAGCGGTTGGTGGGCGATACAAACAGCTTTACGACAAGCAATACAACCTCGAGCGGGATCAGTTTATTAATCCAGGAGAAGATTTTACTCCCGAGCCGCAGAAGCCACGTGCGGGTGTGAGAATGTCGAGCATCTAGCTCCGCGACCCGCGCAGCGCGCCTAGAGACGTTGTGGAGTTCATTGTAGGTGGAAATTAAAACACCACCGAGAAGTCGGAGGTCTCAGGAGGTTGGGCGGTTTCTTAAATGATAATTCTTAATATCAAATAATAATTCTGAAATGATTTTCCTTCTTAGGCGGCCCGCTTTTTCCCTGCCAAACTCTTCTTCAGCACATCCAGCAGATCAACGACCTTGCCTTCTTCACGTTCGGGTACTTCAACATGGACCACGTTCTTCTTGCTCGCCTTCTTCTTAGCGATCAGTTTCCGTAGATTCTCGGCTCGCTCGTCCTTCAAGGTCTTCAATGAAAACTGACTCGCCGCGTGCTTCTTAATCACCGTTTCGAACTTCTTCACGGCCGCCGCAGACACCTTTTTTTCTTCGGGTAGACCAACGTCTTTAGGTGTGCGGATCTCGTCAGCAAACCTCATCGTCTCCGCCCGAAGAATACCGTTCTCTGGAAAGATCGTGACCAGGTATTCTTTGCCACGCATCACAAACGTCGCGATCCCCGCCAGTTTGCTCTTATGCATAGTCTCTGCTAGCAACTTGTAAGCTTTTTCTGAACCACTCGACGGCACCAGAAAATAAGAACGATCGAAATAGATCGGGGGGATCTGTTCTAAGGGCGCAAAACTGCGCAGATCGATGTCCCGACTCTGTTCCGGCGCAAGTCGCTCGAGTTCCTCGTCAGTAACGACGACAAACTTGTCCTTCTCGATCTCATAACCTCGAATCATGTCGTCGTTGTCGAGATCCTTTTCCGTCTTCTGCGAATAGTAGCGGCGCGAAAGCGGCACGCCATCTGGTCCAAGCATGCGCAGCGGTGTTCGTGCATTGCGATTGCCGGGGTACAGATCAACGGGAACACTAACGAGACCAAAGGTCAAAGTGCCAGACCAGAAAGGTCGCGCACCGCGTTGCTCTTGCTGATCCTCCGCTGGCTTTCGACGAGTCCTAGGCACTGCGCTTCTCCTTCTTCAGCCGCTCAATACTCTTTGACAGCACCTTGTCGAGTGATGCTGCTTTCGGTTTCGACTTCACGAGTTTCAATCGCGGCTTATGACCTTTCGCTTTCTTCTCAACAAACTCCTTCACCCGCTCGCGGTATTGATCTTTGTACTCTTTAGGATCGAAGTCGCCTTTGAGAAGTTCAACCAACTGTTGGGCCATTGCCAATTCTTTTTTGTCCGGCGCGCGACCGGCGGGCTTGGGCAAATCTTCCGCTGACAAAACTTCATCGGCGCTTCGCAATGTGCACAGCAATAGATAATCGCCTTCGGCTCGCAACGCGCCGGTATATGATTGCTTACGCATTACCCACTGTGCGATGCCTTCCTTCTCCTGTTTATTCAAAGCTTCGGCGAAGGCAAAATACGCCGCCTGGTCTCCATCAGGACCGAGATAGTACGGCCGGTCGTAATACTCGGGTGGAATCGCTTTCGGCGGTACGAACTTGCTCACTTCAATGTCGCGCGAGGCTTCAGGGACCAGCTTCTCAAGATCCTCTTCCTCGAGGATGACAAATGTCCCGGGTTCAACCTCAAAGCCTTTCCGCACTTCCTCATTAGGAACTTCGTCGCCGCTTTCCGGATTGATCATGTGCTGCTTGACACGCTGTTTCGCTTTGTCGTCAAGGATATGGAATCTGATCGTCTGATCCTGGACAGCGGAATATAGCTTTACCGGGATCTTCGTCGAGTTGAGCTTTAGATTTCCCTTCCAGATTGCTCTCGCTGCCATGATTAATCCTCGATTTGCGCGTGCGCACAGTCTGTCGTTGGGCAATAGATTTCGAGTTCAGTGACGTATTCGACGCAGATGGGACACAGCGGACCATCGCAGGCCACGCATCTATATTCCGTCTCGTATACGTACGTGTGACCGCATGCCGGACAGATCTCGCTTCCGGACTCCAGCCACCACGGCAGATTCCTCTTAGTCTTTGCCACGACGATGTTTGTAAAGCATTTTGAGTTCCAAAGGAATGGAGTCAGTACCACCTCGCGGGAGCGGGGTGGTCGTACTGACTCCTTTGCCACATTGATGACCTGAGCACGAAGCACAAAGACGGGCGCGACCACAAAGCATCACGTCATTGACGATCTGGCCACTAACCTCCAAGGCTTTGAAGACAGGAGCACCAATTGCTGGGGATTCCTCGGAGAGGAAGTTATGAATAAGAACCAAACAAACATTCTGGGGTTACTTGCGGCCGTCGGTGGTGCAGTGTTGGCACGATCAGTTTATCGACGATGGAAAGCTTATGACTTCACCGACAGGTCCGTACTTATCACCGGTGGCTCGCGTGGATTGGGTCTCGTCTTGGCACGTCAACTGGCTGAACAGGGCGCGAACATCAGCATCTGCGCTCGCGATGAGGACGAGCTTGAACGAGCACGGAAAGACCTACAACAACACGGCGCCAATGTGTTCACGTTCAAATGCGACGTCACTAACAGCACCGAAGTGCAGGAAATGGTGCACGCCGTCATGAATCGTTTTGGCGCGGTCGATGTTCTGATCAATAACGCAGGAATTATTCAAGTGGGACCGGTGGAAGTAATGACGCTCGAGGACTACAAGGAAGCGATGAACGCGCATTTCTGGGGACCGCTTCAAACGATCCTCGCGGTTTTGCCGGGAATGCGCGAACGTGGACAAGGTCGCGTCGTCAACATCTCTTCAATTGGCGGAAAGATTTCTGTACCCCACCTGGTTCCTTACAGCGCGAGCAAGTTTGCGCTGGTCGGTCTTTCAGAAGGGCTGCGTGCCGAACTCCGCAAAGATGGAGTAATCGTAACAACAGTTTGTCCCGGCCTGATGCGAACCGGGAGTCCGCGCAATGCTACGTTCAAGGGTCGTCATCAGGAAGAATATGCGTGGTTTAGTATCAGCGATTCTCTGCCAGTGACGTCCATCAGCGCTGAACGTGCCGCATCACAGATTATCGATGCGTGCAGTCACGGCGATGCAGAACTCGTGATCTCTGTACAGGCAAAACTCGCCGTGCTGTTTCATGGTGTGTTTCCCGGACTGACTGCTGACATGCTCGGCATCGTCAACGAACTGCTTCCAGGAGCGGGTGGTATTGGCTCGTCGAGCGTGAAAGGAAAAGAAAGTATGTCGGGCTGGTCGCCATCGTGGCTTACGACGCTGACTGAACAAGCTGCCATTGCGAATAACGAGATTAACTAAAAACAATTGTAGGGGCGGCCCTCTGCGGCCGCCCTCTGATCTCGCACAAGACTCAACGCTGAAAAATAAGGGCGGCCACAGAGGACCGCCCCTACAATAAATCTGTAAGGGGAACACCATGCCGAGTTGTGAAGTTTGCGGTAACGAGTATTACCTGTCTTTCGATGTAATCATGCGCGACGAACGATACACATTCGACAGTTTCGAATGTGCGATTCAGAAGCTAGCGCCGCATTGTGACCACTGCCGTTGCAGGATCATCGGACATGGCGTTGAGGCAGGAGAGAAGTTTTATTGCTGTGCTAATTGCGCGCGTCAATCAGGTGTTAATGGTGTAAGAGATCACGCTTGAAATGGGATTCAAGGTACATAACATCAACCAATCAACTCTAATTGCAATAGCTCACCTTAAGTAAGAGGCAGTGGGGAAGGGCGGCTTGCCCCCGCTCAAGAATCGGTGGATTCAATGTTGGTCCAAATGCTCCTTGAGCGGGGGCAAGCCACCCTTTCCCACTGCGTCTTAATGAGCTTGACTTATTTCGGTGCAGCTTGACTGATTAATGTTACGTACCTTGAGTCCTATCAAATATGGCGATTCATTTGTTAGGCCTGTTCTTGGTTGATTCAGTGGCTGTGTCGGTCCTAGCTCTTCCAAATACAAACTCATTGAAGTCGTCGTCGGACCCAGCTTGCTCGTTGACGATGTACTCGCGGTAGATGCTCCCGGCGTCTAACTCCACTGGAATAGGATCGTCATAGATCAACTTGTTCTTGCGAAAAATCTGCACCGTGCTTTTGCGAGACGTTGCGTCTTTTTCAGAATCTGCATTCGCGTCTTCGGTTCTGTCTAAAGTGTCGAGCCTGCGAGTCTCAAACAGCTTGTTGACTCGTTGCGACAAACTGAAGTCTCTGGTCTTCACGCCTGTAGTCGCAGTGTAGTTCGCCCGCTCGAGTGGCAAACTGAAGTAGCCCTCTTCGTCAGTCGTCGCACCACCCTTTGCGCCGCCGGCTTGCTCTGTCAATCGCACAGATACGCCCGCCAATGGCGTTAGATCTGGAGCCGATACAAATCCATGAAAAACCTTTTGGCCCGTCGCGGTCGCACCGGCCACACGTTGAATCCGCACCTGCGCTTTGTCAGCCGTAGCCTTTAACTCTTCTGCATGTTCGATGGAAGCTTGCAACGCATCAAAGCGCGGATCGTTTGAACCGACCGAACTTCTCAGTCGTTCCAGTTCCTGGTTCTGTGAAGCGATGAACACTTCCGGCAGTCGTGTTAAGACGCTCGCCATTTCCAACACCGCCTCCAATGCGGCGGGCACACTCGCATCAAGCGGCGCCTCGATAAACCGCCGCCGCACCTCTTCCGGCGTGCGTGCTGAACCAAACACTCCCGAAAACGATTTCTTGTCGCTATCGTTAGCCATAGTCTTTCTCCTTAGTTGTTGCCCCCGACAGCGGGTGTCGGATCGTTTCCGCAAGCGTTTGGACAGAACGCATTGATCAGTGACAGATTGTCTCTGAATATTCGAAGTTGTGGCAGGAGCGCATTCGCGAGTAGGCAGTGGGTCGCCTGATTGTCAGTCGTTGTATTCATCAAACCGATCGACCACGCGGATATGAAGGTGCGGAACCACGTTTCTGCAAACCGGTTATCAGCTTCTCTAACACTGCCGCCCAGCAAGAACGCATCAATAGCGTAAAAGACATTTGTTGACGAAATTTCAGATTGATTGTCGACGAAACCTAAATCATCGAGTGAGAAAATCAGGATTGAACTAATCCCAAAGCCAAAAGGCTGAGCGACTACATCTAGCGTGATCTGGTTTTCGCTCACTAAAGTTTTTCCCGTGGACCAGCGGCGAATGAAAGGTGGCGCCAGGTTTGGCGGGTTCTGGATATCAATGAGACCAGCGAGTATCGCGAAAGTGCAAAGCCGCTGCGAAGGCCTCCCTCTGCTAAGGATCAGCAACACCAGCACGAGTAGCAGTCCGAGCGTCCATTCATTACTTAGTCCGAAATTCCCCATCAACACGGTAGCGGCGATTAGATCCATTCCGCGGTTGGTCGAACCTTGTGTTACCAACCGGTTCCGCGCAACCACCGTCTGGCCAACCGCGAAGAACGTTACTGCTCGTCCTAACGGAGCCACGATGAAGTTGTCGCGCATCGCCACAGTCGGAATTCCATTTCGTCCGCGCGCTCGGACAAGTGCGAGCGCGTTGTTTGACTCCCATGAGGAAGGCTCGACGAGTGGCATGATCGCCCAGATATGGACACCTCCTCTTATGCCCGTCTGAGCGTTGGCGACCGGCTCTTCTGTTTTTGGTCCGTTGTTGTCAATTCGGTTGTCGTCTAACTGCAGACCCTGCACGATAATCGCAAACACACCGACGATCGGTTGTATGTGAGTGGTACCGTTGAGCACGATCTCATTTCGCAGGATGCGCAGATCACTGACCTTCGCCAACGTAATTCCACCATAAGCGATGAAGAAGACCATCGACTGCGGAACCTGAACCAGACTTCGCCGCATACAACGCGTGATGTAGTTATCGTAGATGTGCAACCCGTGTACGCCGACCATTTCAGGCTGTTGAGCAAGATTCCAGAAACGAACCACACTGATTCCATTAATGCCCATGTCAGTGATCTGATTGCGACCGATCTTAATGTCGTATAGATCTCCGGCAGATACAAAACGAACATTCGGATTGTTCGGATCATCTCCCTCAGTTAAATCAGGTGGCCGGCAAGGGAAGCACGGATCCTCTGAACCGGGCGTGTCTGGAACATCGTCGGGATCGTTCGATCCAACAAGGCGCAAGCTACCAAGCGTGATGCCATTCCAGATGCCACCCTGGATGATATTGTCGAGAATCTTGACGCGATCCGACCCGCCCGCGATTTGAATACCACCA
>JBKPMX010000198.1:0-38708 GCA_046765655.1 Acidobacteriota bacterium | reverse complement strand
TGATCACCGTCAAACTCTCGGTAAGTAACATCGAAGTCGCGCGACTTTAGGCCGGCAGATATTCTACGGCCGCCACTATCAATCGGAAGAATATGATCGTGTGTGCCATGTGAGATAAACACGCGCGGTTTCTTGTTGCTGAGAATTTCTATTTGTGTGGCATCATCCAGTGGCACGAAACCTGGTGAGAATGCGGCGATGCCGCTAAACAAATCGCTATTGATCAGGCCGAGAGCGAGTGCGTACGAAGCGCCGTCAGAGAATCCGCCGACGCAGACCCGCGCCGGATCGATCGCAGCTGTTTGGAAAACTCGTTCAAGTGCGCGATTCAAATATTCAACATCTGGTCCAAAGCTTCCCCCGATTGCATCCCACGTGGTGTCTCGAGAGTTTGGAGCAAGTACTGCTACCCCCGCTTCTTCAGGTGTCGATCCGAGATACCAAAACATGCCTTCGGCATTTTGGGTTGCACCGTGAAGCATTAGTAACAGGGGAACAGGACCCTCACTTTTAGGTAGTTGAAGGATCGCATCGCGATCTCCTGGTTCAATTCCGAGCGCGATGCGTCCGTTGGCTGATGGCTTGACACCCAGGTGAGGTCGCGCGCTCAGCCGGCCGCTGTTTGAGCTTGTGGCACCGGTCAGCCGGCAACCGCTGATAGTACTGATTGCGATCGATGTAATTAACCCACAGAACTCGCGGCGAGTAAGCGGCAGGTTGCGCATGCTGGTGTTCTACTCTTCAAGACAAAAAACAGCAACTGAAACAAGTTCAAAGTACATAACATCAATCACTCCACTTTCATTACAACACAAGGGTGACTTGCCCCGTTCAAGACACAGTTGATTCAGTGTTGAGTGGTTATGTGTCTTGAGCTTGTCTGGTTATGACTCTTGAGCGGTTTGAGTCAATCCATCGCGATCACTTCGACAGTGGTTCACGGTAAACCGGTTCGAATGCACGCGTTGTATGTTCCGTGACGCTAGCGACAGGTTCACGTAAGGCGCGCGCATGTGCCCCCTCAAGTTCATTCGTCTGACGCAGTTGTGCTCCCGGGATGTCTTGTGGTCCAACGGTTTCTCGAGTGCGTCGCAGGAACAAACGAATGAATATCGCTTCCAACACCAGCATTAATAAGAAAGGAATTGACGTGAGGATGAGAATGGCATCGACAGGCAACCCGAGAATTACTTTCATCACACCCATCAAGGCGGTAATTACCACGATGCCTAAGATGAACGTCGCGACCATAGCCGGAACTAACAAACCAGGCGTTAAGCCTGGTGACTTCTCGACGTTTTCATTTGCATTCAACTTCGAGCCGCATTGATTGCAGTAGCTCAAGCCCTTTGTGACAGCGACACCGCAATGTGAACAGTACATGTCTCCTTATCTCCGAAAAGGCTAACGTCCCTTGATGTCGAAGGCCCAAAGCGAACCGAGATCACGAATGTAAAGACGGCCATTCGCAATTACCGGGTGCGCATACGCTTGCTCCGGATACTGTTCTGTTTGTTTGTGCCGCGGTTGATCCGGCGGTGTGAATCGCCCCTTCTCGCGATACGCATCAGGTGTCGCTTCAATCAACGCGACGTCACCGTTAAGCCCGTGCAGATATAACAGACCGTCAGCATAAATCGCCGAAACTCTACCAATAGTATCGGCCTTCCACTTCACTTTGCCAGTCGCGAATTCGATCGCAACCAATGGTCCAGTAGCGATATCGGTTCCATACAGATAGTCGCCAACCAGTACCGCACCGCCAAGACCGTTTGGAAGTCCACGCTCGAAGTAAACTTGTTCGGCGCCGACACCTGCGCCGTCAGCTTTCAATTGAACGAGCGCGCCGCCAATACCGAGGGCACCGCCATACACGTAGGCATCACGCGCGATCGGGGTGAAGTATTGCGCGGGCCCTTTTGCCGCTTCCTTGTAACGCCACAGGAATTCGCCATTCCTCGCATCGACTCCCACGATTCCTTTGCTTAGAAACTGAACGTATTGTTTGCGACCGCCAGCATTAACAACGATCGCCGACGCGTACCCGGCAGGATCGCCACCAGGCACTGCCGTCTTCCAAACAGTAGCGCCAGTTTTCTTATTAAGTGCGACGATCGTCGCCTGCGCGCCACCAGGTGTTACGACTACAACATCACCGTCGACCAACGGCGATTCTGCGTAGGCCCATTCGCCGGGCTGGCCGCCGAAGTCCTTCCGCAGGCTCTTCTGCCAACGAATGTTTCCAGTGTCTGCTTCCAGACAAACTAGATCACCGTCCGAGCCGAGCGCGTAAATGCGGTTGCCGTCTACTGTTGGTGTCGAGCGCGCTTTTGGAAATGAAGGATTCTGATTCGGGTTGCCGACGTTTCCGACGCGCGTGGTCCAAATTGTTCTACCGTCGTTGACTGCGAGAGCAAGGACAAATTCATTGTCCATGCCTCGATTGCTCATCACATAAATGCGCGAGCCAACAACGGAGGGAGTTGAGTAACCGTCGCCAATATCGCTCAACTGCCAAAGCAATTTGGGACCGCCTGCGGGCCATTGTTTCAGCAGTCCGACTTCGCGCGACACACCGTTGCGATCCGGTCCACGCCATTGAGGCCAATCACCTGCTGCCGCGGCCCCGGCACCAATTGAAGGTGAAACTGAAGCTGTTAGAAAACACGAACAAAAAGCTATGAGGGCGACTAGAGATCGTGACTTCAATATCTTCTCCTCTTGTGCCGTGATTTGTGTTGCCCAGGATTTCGCCGGCTGCTCGGTGTTACGAATGTTCGGATGAAACGGTTCCGTGTTGTGAAGGATGAGGGATGAGGGATGAACGAGAGGCGGCCCTCTTCATCCCTCATCCTTCATCCTTAGTCATTGGGATACTTCGGCCGAGTTCTGGATCGTCGGTCTGGTGATACCGAGTTTCTTCATTCGCGATCGGAGCGTGCTTGGATGAACCCGAAGTAGCTCCGCCGCTCCACTAGGGCCTTCGATCCGCCAATGAACCTTCTTAAGGGTGCGCAGAATCAGGTTGTATTCGCTTTGAGCGAGGGTTTCCGGGTCGCCGTTTCCCAATAACTCACTGGTATCAATCTCGTGATATTCGGATTCAGGCGTTGAGTCCTCTAGCCGATCAGCAAGCATAAACTTAGGGCCACGAGTGACGATCGTGGCGCGCTCGATCACATTCCTAAGCTCCCTGACGTTTCCGGGCCACGAATAGTTCGACAGAGTTGCCATCACATCTTTCGGGATTGCATCAATCGTCTTGCCCAGCTTAGAACTCATCTGCTTCACAAGATGAGTTACGAGCATTGGAATATCTTCGCGGCGATCACGAAGTGGTGGAACAGTAATTGGAAATACACTCAGCCGGTAATAGAGATCAGATCGAAAAGTTCCTTCGTGCACTGCCTCGGCCAGGTTCCGGTTCGTTGCCGCAATAACCCGAACATCGACGTTGAGAGTTCGACTACTACCCACCTGCTCAAACTCACCTTCTTCCAGCACGCGGAGCAACTTTGCCTGGAGATCGAGTGGAAGCTCACCAACTTCATCAAGAAAGATTGTGCCACCGTCAGCAATCTCAAAACGTCCCGGTCGCCGGGCGCCCGCTCCAGTGAACGCACCTTTCTCATGACCAAACAATTCGCTTTCGATCAACGGAGCGGGCAGTGCGGCGCAATTGATCTTCACGAGGGGCCGCTTGTGACGTGGACTCAACTTATGGATAGCATGGGCCAAAAGCTCCTTGCCTGTGCCCGTTTCACCTAAAATCAAAACAGTCGTATCGGTCGTTGCTACCTGCTCTGCCTGGGTTAACACTTTACGCAGAGCCTTGCTGCGTCCAATGATTTCGTCGAAGTTGCTGGCGACACGGATTTCCTCCTGGAGGTAAACGTTTTCGGCGTGAAGCTGATCTCTCAACTGACGCACTTCTGCCAGCGCGCTTTTCAGTGATTCCTCCGCGAGTTTGCGTTCAGTGATGTCGATATTTACGCCAAGCATCCGTTCAGGTCGCCCGTCGGCGGCGCGGAGGAGGCCGCCTTTCGATGATAACCACAGAACTTTGCCGTCCGGTCGACAGATACGGAACTCGTCGTAATACTCGTCACCGCCATTAGCGATTACCTCGTTTACTTTGCGCAGCGTCCTCTCGCGATCGTCTGGATGAATGCACCCGGCGAATCGTTCAAGCGTGACAGGTTCGTTATCCTGATCAAGCCCGAGCAACTTCCAGATCATGTCTGACCAAACTGAAGCATTGGTCCTTACATCCCATTCCCAGGTTCCGACGCGAGCCGCCTGCTGGGCCAGACGAAATCGACCCTCGCTCTCACGCAAGGCAGCCTCGCGTCGCGCCAGGTCAGCACGAGAGTGGGCTTGCTCGATTTCCCAGGGTAGTTGATAAAGATAGCCAGGACCCCTGACAAGGTAACTCGAGGCACCGAGAGTTAGTCCTTGACGCGCCAGCTCTTCCTCGCCTTGGCCGCAGACTAAAACGACCGGTAGGTTTTTCTTATGAACAAAGCGTAATTCCCTCATCACGTCGAAAGCATGTAATTCCGGCACGTGTAAGTCCAAAACCAACACGTCATGACGCGAAGGTGTTTGCGTAACTACGTTCAGTGCAGCGGAACCTGTTGACACAACGTCCATTTGAATGTGATCGGCATGCACCGAAAGGTGGCGTCGCGTGTTTTCGATTTCCGCCGTGTTGTCGTTGGCATACAGAATTCTCAGCGGATTCGCTTGTCGTGCCGCATTGGCGCGGTAGTGATTGACCGCTCTCTCGAGCACTACCGGCAATCGGTCGATGTAGTTTGTTCTTTTGACTACATAGTCGTCTGCACGAACTTTCAGCGCCGCAACCGCCGTGTCTTCATCGCCACTACCCGTCACCATGACAACAGCAATCGGGAGTCGGTTCTCACGAACGTGTTGAAGGAGTTCGAGGCCGGTTCCATCACTGAGGTGCATGTCGACCATCAACAGCTCAAGCGGATGTGAGTCCAACAGTGCGAGCCGTGCGTGAGTCTCCTGAATTGTCGAAAGGATTTCGATTTCGAAGTGTGGTGCGCTCTTGTGTAAGCCACGTACTGTGAGGTCCGCGTCACGTGGATCATCTTCGACGTAAAGAATTCTCATAGCCTCGTTCAGTTACTCGGTACGCGACCCTTCAGCAAAGGCGCTGCTGGAAAAGCCTGGAAGAAGAGACTCGAGGGACGCGTGGCCACAACGCGTATAGGCGTCGTGTGCTGCTCTGAAGTTGCGGTCGGTTCGGGGGCGATCATCGACACCGCTGATTAGAGCGCTTGATAGCGAGCTACGCAGCGCAACCTGGGCTGAGGAGTAACGAGTGGATCGAGTCTTGTTAAAACGGGACGCTCGATCTCTAACTCATGGGCAAGGAGCGCGGGACCACTGTCGTCAATCTCAGCGGTAAAAACCGCGGTCAGACGAGTTGTCCCAGTGTTTGGGGGAAGTTTACGACTCACTCACAACAATATTCAAGACCGAACGTCTGATCGAGAGGAGTCAATAAAAGCTCCTTTTACACGCCGCGCTAACGATCGCAGCGAGATGTGCTGTTCTCGTGCAACCGTTAGCGCGTTCATTCACCGCTCTCGTCTTTCGGTGAATAGCGTGGGACGAACTTGCCCCGCTGCGGCGTTCACACGGGCGTCAAACGGAAACCGGTCCCTTGAACCCCTGGCTCGCCGTTTCATACCAGGATGGACGCGAAGTCGTTGGTGATCCAAACCTGGCGACGATTGCTGTGATGTTGTCTAAACCTCCGGCGGCAAGCGCCAGATCAACCAAATCAATGCACGCCCGCTTAACTGAATTCGACTCGCGCAACACTGATGAAATTAAACTGTCGGCAACCATTTCAGTCAGGCCATCCGAGCACAGCAGCAGTTGATCACCGGCTGCTAATTGCAATCGATGCATTTCAGGTTCTACTGACTTGCCCATCGCCCCCAGCGCCGCCGTTAGAACATGTCGCATGGATCGTGATGCAGGTTCTTCCGGCTTTGTTATTCCAGCGTCGATTAACGCCTGGGCTAGCGTGTGATCGCTAGTGATTTGCTTGAGCTTGTCTTGTCGCAGCAGGTAAGCACGCGAATCACCGATGTGACCGATGATCAGATCACTCCCGAGGGCGCCCGCAACGGTCAATGTGGTTCCCATCCCCAGGAGCGATCTTTCACTCTGTGCTCGTCCTTTTAGTGCTTCATCGACATTCATGAAGCGGTCAGTCATGCGCTTTAGAACTGTCTCGGCGTGGTTATCCTGATTCACAGACATGAACCAATCAGGCGTGTCGACTACAAGCTCAACAAGTCGAGTGAGCGCCATGCTGCTGGCTACTTCGCCGCCCGCCATGCCGCCCATGCCATCGGCCACAATCATCCCGTAGCCGGTGAGTTCATAACTCCGTTCAAGCAGAGCTTCATCCAGATTTGTATCGATGGGTTTAAGTGAGCGGGCGAATTCGACTATCAGGTAGTGGTCTTCGTTGTTCTGCCTGACAAGTCCGCGGTGGGTAGCGGCCGCAACTTCGACTGTTAGCGGAGTCCAGGAATGCTTCGATTGATCGGGAGATTTTACTTGTCTTGGGGAGTTCACGCCGGGCGCCTCTCACTCGAGTCAGAAGGTCAACGCCGAGAAAAGTCATTCCGGTCGCGCCTCAGCCCCAAAACCTCCTGCCGGTTTTAAAAAGAAGCGCGACCGGAACAAGAGTGTCCTCGCAGCGATGCCGGAGAACACCCAATCCAACTCAGCTCACGCGCCGGGAAATGTTCGCAATGATGCGACGACATGCGGAGGCTGTTGGTAACGCACCAATTCCATCGTTAATTCCCAGCGCACGTTCAATGTTTGATTGCAGATGTACGATGGTCCGCACGATACCTAGCTAACAAACAGGCTAATCGTAGTGGCCTTCGAAGGTGTCAACTACTGGCAAAATTTACAGGTTGCCAACTGAGGGCGGGGAAAGGGAAATAGGGAAGGCGGGACGACAAAAAAGGGAAGGAAACCACCGACATATGAAGTCCTCTTTTCCTGCTGCCCTTTCTTTCCCGCCTGTCAAAAGTGACAGTTATGTTGGCAGCTGATGTAAATAGAATCGGTGTCATTAAGAAGAATCAACTCCCGACTAATTGAGGAGTCGAGTGAACTACCGTGAACAGAGGTTCTTAAGTGGTCAGCGAGGACGACGAAAGTCGTTCACGCTCCTGCGCACCTCTGCGTCCCCTGTGTCTCTGCGGATTTAACGGGCCAGGTTACCGCGGGGACACAGGGAACACGGAGGCTAGTGAATAGTGAATAGTGAATAGTGAATAGTGAATAGTGAATAGTGAATAGTGAATAGTGATCGTCTTGATCGAACTCTTACAATTCACGATTCACTATTGACTATTCACTATTGACTATTCACTATTCACTATTCCACGAGTTCTACGACGCCACCGGACTTGTCACCCCTGGATCTTCCTCACTTTCATTTGCCGTTATCACAAACCGATGGACTGCACCCGCGAGTATTGCGCCGGCAATCGGTGCTACCCAGAATAACCATAGTTGCCTCACGGCCCACCCGCCAACAAACAATGCTGGACCAGTGCTACGTGCAGGGTTGACCGACGTGTTTGTAACCGGAATGCTAACCAGGTGTATTAGCGTGAGGGCCAGCCCAATTGCAATCGCTGCAAATCCCTTTGGCGCGCGTTCATCAGTCGCTCCCAGAATCACGATTAAGAAGAAGAACGTCATCACCACTTCTGTTACGAGCGCAGCGACCAACGAGTAGGCGCCCGGGGAGTGGTCCGCATAGCCGTTCGATGCGAAACCATCGGCAACATTAAATCCACTCTTCCCACTAGCGATCAAAAACAGAATTCCAGCTCCGGCGATTGCGCCGGCGAGCTGCGCAACAACGTAAGGAATGATTTCTTTCGCTGGAATGCGTCCAGCGGTGTAGAGCCCAAGAGTTACCGCTGGATTGAAGTGTCCTCCCGAAACGTGTCCGACAGCGTACGCCATCGTCAGAACAGTGAGACCAAATGCCAACGAGACTCCAAGCAAACCAATGCCAACTTGTGGGAATGCGGCTGCCAGTACGGCGCTTCCGCACCCTCCTAGCACCAGCCAAAGTGTCCCTAAGAATTCTGCCGACACTCGCTGCGTCAAATCGAACTCTTTCATGGTCGAGCTCCTTTCTGTCGGAATGGGTGAAATGTAAAGGGGGTTTAAGTGAGAGGTGCGAGCCAGAAATGGCGATGGGCCGGGCTTCCCCTAGAATCGGCCCCGACCCATCAGGAGCGCCTTTAGTGCAATCTTTCGCCATAAGATTGCTCAGCGCCTCCCCAAGTGAATATTAGACAGGCGCCTGAAAATCGATACTGTCAAAACTGACAGTTGAGAACTGTTCGACGTTGTTTCAGGCCGGAAAAAGTGGATTAAGGTCGAGTCGAATTCTGAAGCTGTGCTCGCAACCTTTGAATGATTAGATCGGAAGCGCTCAATGATGATTGAAGTCGAGTGCGTGCTTGTTGTAGGACATCGAGTTGCGATTGGATGCGGGTTTTCTCTGTAGTGAGCCGTTGGCGAGCAGTCTCTCTAACTTGTTCCGGACGTAGGGATCCAGCAATGGGCAAGCTATCGATATTTTCAGGACGTAATTGATCAGTAACATCTGCCATTCGCGACTGCAGCGGTCCTTCCTTCTCTACAACTCCCACTAACTGGCGTTGCAGGTCCTCAGCGCGTTGTTCCTCCTTTACCAGGCGATCGCGCAAGGAACACGCCTGCGTAAGCTTTTCGAGTTCCGTAACTTTACGCCGTAGCTGAGCAAGCTCGGCCGCTTGTCGCTTGATGGTCTTGTTGAGCTGGTCCGTGTCTGATGTTGTGCGAGGACTCGCCTCCGCCTTCGGTGGCTCCTGAGCAGGGCCTGATAGTAAAAGCAATGAAGGGCCGAGCGAGGTGGCTGTGGCGTGGGGTTGGCACATACCGAGCACACACAAAATAGAAAAAAGCAGTGTGATGCCCAACGTCATTTGTGAGCGTTGGCTCTCTCGACCCTGAGACATTGCTTCCGCATCCTCCTGTAGGTTTTGCGGTACCCAAACATCGCACGCGCTGAGTTTAGAGACCACTGTAAAAACTGACAGCTATCTTTTCCGCTGCCGGATATTACACTCCGTTCGGGGTGAATTAGATGAAAAAAGTTTTAGCAACTCTACTAATTCTCGTCGGTCCGGTGTTGGTGAACGCTCAAAAAGTGGAAGTGGGCGTGGATCGTACGGTGAACCTGGCGAAGTACAAGACGTATTCATGGTCCAACGCGCCTTCAAGCTCCAATCCTCTAATCACTCAGATAATTATGAATGAGGTCGAGCGGGCGATGGCTTTGAAGGGACTGACCAAAGTTGCGCAAAACGGCGAACTCAATCTCGTGGTTTTTGCTGCAACGGCGTCGGATCTACACATCGATCATCCGGCGCCAGCCCCCGGTCTACATACGATCACAACTGGAACAGGAGGCGGCGGCAGTTCAGCGCAGTGGCCGGTCACAAAAGGAACGATCGTTATCGACATGGTCGATGCCACCACAAAGAACAGCGTGTGGCGTGCTCAGGCAACGGACACTCTCAATAGTGGTCCAAGCGGCAATATGCAGAAAGACGCTAAGAGCGCGGAGAAAAAAATCAGAAGAGCCGTGGACAAGATGTTCAAGAAGTTTCCGGTTGCGACTTAATCCCATCAGTATTTCTTCGGGGAATTGTCCAAATTTGCCCCGCTCAATCACGCAAGCCCTGTCAAAAGTGACAGTTACTTCACAGAAGTCCGAATCCTAGAATCCGCTCAATGGTTTTTGCTTGCAGGAGGAAGGTTTTACGGTAGACATGCAACGAAGCCTCGCGATTGAGCAGCCCGTGCGCGACGAACAAGGTGGGCACATTAGCTGGGCACACAATACCAAACAAGGTGGTATGGCGCGGGTAGCTATCGCGGTGGAAGTTTCTCCCGGGGCCGTGGTGGCGGCTCCAGGAGGAGGGGGGCGCCACCGCTAAAGGAATCTGGGGCGATTCCGCTGGCTGAGGTGTCCCGGCAGACGCGGCCGCAATCACAGTAGGAAAGGGTTGGTGCGTATCTCTTACTCGCGATTGCGGCCCGCGTTTGCAGTGACTGTGTTATTTCTTTCGGACTCCAACGTGGTCGAAGTGTCCACGTTGGAGTCCGAACTTTTACGGGTACGATTCTCCTCTCAAGAGTCCGATTTGTGGTGTGTGCAACGGCACAGTGGTGTAATATGCCCCCAATTTAGTTGCTCTAAAGGTCAGTAGTTCTTCTAGCAGGAAAATCAGTTCGCGACTCCCCAATTGATGTGTTTCTCGCCAAAAACACTCCAGTCTCGTAGCGGGAGTCTATCCCTTATCGAGTGCTGGCGATGAGGCACCTTAAATACACTCCTCCAACCACCCAAGACCGCTCTCAAGCGGGAATAAGCAGGGATCAACTACTGAGGTTCGTATTTCGCCTCGCGCGAGTATTCGTTTGTTTTTGTCTACCACAACTGTCTATCTCCTCTGTTGCTTCAGCTGCCACGAATTCTGAGTTCAATCCAATCACGTTCGTCGAAACCTATCAGTTGTACATCATTGGGATCGTGGTGGCGTGCGTTGCCGAAGCCGCATTGATCGCTTGGCTCCTGATCCTATCGTCGCGTCGTCGACAAGTCGAAAAAGAAAATGCTCGGCTCGAATCAATCGCAAAAGCCGAGCACCAGCGTGTGAACGAAGTTGTTTCAAACATGCCGGGTGTTGTTTGGGAAGTGCGCATCGATCCCATCACAAAGGAACGCAGAACAACCTTTGTTAGTGCGTACGTCGAGACGATGTTGGGCTACACAGTTGAAGAGTGGTTTGAGTCGCCTGGAATGGGTGTGCGAATCGCTCATGTCGATGATCGAGAAATGGTCGAACGGAAAACCCAGGAGATTCTTGCCAGCAAAACAAAGGGAGAACTGGAATTTCGCTGGATCGCAAAAGATGGAAGGATCGTTTGGGTTACAACTCACGTGACACCAATCCTCGCTAATACGGGTACCGTCGTTGGAATGCGCGGATCGAGTCTCGACATTACGGCGCAGAAACTCGCGGAGGAGTCGACGAAAGGTGTTGAAGAACGAAATCGTGCCATCCTACAGGCCATTCCGGATTTGATGTTCCTGCAAAGCGCCGATGGAACGTATCTTGATTATCACACCAATTACCCCAGAGATTTGTTGGTCCCGCCTGAGAAGTTTCTCGGGTTGACCATGGACCAGGTACTACCACCAGACCTGGCACTCGAGTTTTGGAAGGCATTCAAAGCAGCTGATAAAACTGGCCAACCGCAATTGGTCGAGTATGACCTCCTAATGCCCGGGGGAACACGTTGGTTTGAAGCGCGCATCGTGAAAAGTAAAGAGAACTTTCTCAGCATCGTGCGCGAGATCACGGAGCGAAAATCAATTGAAGGCGACTTGGTTGAGAGTCGCAGTCAGCTCAACGGCGTCATCGATTCGGCGATGGATGCCATCGTCACCATCGATGCCAGGCGCCGCGTAGTAATGTTCAACCGAGCTGCGGAACAAATGTTTGGTTGCTCCCGCGCCGAACTGATCGGGAAGCCCATTGATCGATTTGTCACCCAGCCCTTGATGGGACCTGAAGGTGCTCAATTTGGGTTCCGATCTTCCGGTGAAAGGTTTCCAATTGATGCATCTGTTTCGCACACGCAGATCAACGGGCAAAGCCTAACTACACTCATCTTGCGTGACATCACTGAGAGGAAGCGGGCGGAAGAAGCACTTCGCCAAAGTGAGGAGCATTTCAGCAAGGCCTTTCGCGCGAATCCTCAACCAATGTCTTTGACCGTTTTGGCGGACGGACGATACATCGACGTTAATGAAAGCTTCCTGTCGATGAGTGGTTACACGCGCGAAGACGTCATTGAAAAAACCTCACTCGAACTCAGAATATGGGAAACACCAGATCGTCGTGCCCAGTTCGTTCGCGAGCTGCTGGATACGGGCTCGGTAAGAAATGTCGAAACACGATTTCGCACGAAGAGTGGTGAGATTCGGATTCTTCTGTCGTCGTCTGAACTGCTGGAGATACAAGGCGAGCTATGCCTGATCGTTGCTTCCAGTGACATCACCGAACGCGTGGCAGCCCAGATGGCCCTCCGCGAGAGCGAAAATCGTTTCCGCACCTTGGCCGATAGCTCACCAGTATTGATCTGGGTGAACGGATTGGATGGCTGCGAGTTTGTGAATCGCAGCTACCTGGAGTTTCTCGGCCGATCAAACGAAGAAGTCATGAACATGGATTGGAGCAGCGCTCTACATCCATCGGATGTTGCAGGATACGTCGACACTTACGGTCGCGCATTCGAGAGGCAGTCGGCGTTCGAAGCGCAGTTTCGCTTCCGGCGCGCTGACGGTGAGTATCGCTGGTTCAAGTCGATCGGACTCCCGCGATTTACGGCGGATGGAAGCTTTATAGGTTACGTGGGCTCGTCGGTCGACGTCACTGACCTCAAGAACGTCGAGGAAGCGCTGCGTGAGAGTGAAGCGCGCTTCAGATACATGGCTGACAACGCCCCAGTGATGATTTGGGTCTCGGGTGCCGATAAGAAGTCGACCTATTTCAACAAGAACTGGTTGGAGTTCACCGGGCGCAGTTTTGAAGAAGAAATCAACGATGGCTGGGAAAAGGGATTGCACCCTGAAGATCGTTCGCGCTGTGTGCAAACATTCGATTCAGCGTTCGAGAAAAGAGAAGCGTTCCGGGTCGAATACAAAATGCAAAGAGCTGACGGTGTGTATCGCTGGATTCTCGATTGCGGAGCGCCACGGTTCTCGTCTGATGGAGGGTTTCTCGGTTTCATTGGCTCCTGCATTGACATCACTGAGCGCAAAGAGTCGGAACAAGCTTTAGAGAAGGCGCATCACGAACTGAATGAATTAAAGAACGAATTAGAACAGGAGAACATTTACCTCCAAGCCAAGCTGCATCAGGGCCAGCCATCCGGGGAGATCGTTGGCCAAAGTGAAGCTATCAAGTACGTCCACTTCAAGATCGGACAAGTGGCACCAACTGATACAACGGTCCTAATCACCGGGGAGACTGGAACAGGCAAGGAACTCGTCGCTCGCGCAATTCACAACGCCAGCAAACGATCGGGTCAGCAACTGATAAAAGTCAACTGCGCCGCCTTGTCGCCAACTTTGATTGAAAGCGAATTGTTTGGTCACGAGAAAGGCGCCTTCACCGGCGCCGCGGCGCGCAAAGTCGGTCGGTTTGAGTTAGCTGACGGCGGAACGATCTTTCTAGATGAGATCGGCGAACTTCCGTTGGAGTTACAAGTGAAGTTGTTGCGGGTGATCCAGGAAGGCGAGATAGAAAGGGTTGGCGGTACTAAGACGTTGGCGATCGATGTCCGGATCATCGCGGCCACAAATCGTGATCTAAAAGTTGAAGTCGACAAAGGGACCTTCCGCCAGGACTTGTGGTATCGACTCAACGTGTTTCCGATCACGGTACCACCGCTGAAGCAGCGACGCGACGATATTCCTTTCCTCGTCGAGCACTTCGTTGAGAAGTCAGCAACTAAATTCAACAAGACCATCAAGTCGGTGCCGGCGAAAACAATGCAGCGGTTGCAGACACACTCCTGGCCCGGCAATATCAGAGAACTAGCGAACGTGATAGAACGCTCCGTGATTCACAGTCAGGGTAACGTACTTCAGATTGCGGATCGTTTTGATGAGCCCACAAACGGACACGACAAATCGCCGCAGAGTCTGGAAACAGTGGAGCGCGACTACATCATTCGGACTCTCGAACATACGGGCTGGAGAATAGAAGGTCCTCAGGGTGCCGCGAAAGTTCTTGGCTTGAATCCCAGTACGCTCCGCACAAGAATGGCCAAGCTCCAGATCCAAAGAGGTAGCGCTGCAGTGAACTGAAGCGTCAGCCACTACGCCCGCTTAGATTTAAACCACTCAGTAACAAGCTCACTTACAACATCAAGCACTTCGCCTTCATTAGCGCCATTCAAGTTAAGTAAGTTGCAGGTGAGGAAGAGTGGTTCATCGCGCTGAGATCCGTAACGACTCAACCCGCAGTAACAAGCTCAACGTACATAACATCAAGCATTCCACCTTCATTAGCACCATTCAAGTTAAGTAAGTTGCATGTGAGGATTGGCGGTTCACCCCCGCTGAGATCCATAACGACTCAACGTGAGTAATAACATCAAGCTGCTTAACACATTATGTGATCATGTTTCAGTACGTTGAGTTCTCCTCGCACCTTCACTGGTGTTTGAGGTTAAATGAGGTGGTACTGACCTCTGCCATTTAAAAGTTGGTCCGCAATTTTTCCCTGGTTGCCCCGAACTTAGCGTTTGGAGAATGAGAGGTGTCGTATCGACCACGCCATTGAATCCAATCGGCCTGCCGAACCGCATTGGCCTGTGTTCGTTGCAATGTTGTCAATTGCTGCTTTGTATGCGGCATTGCCATCGACTGTATTAGCTGGTCCGGCGCGGCTGTTTCTTGCCTCAGCAGTGGTGGCGCTACTCATTTCGATCACGATAGCTCAGTATAGTCGCAATCATTCGATGAGCCAGGTGCTGGGCCACGTGCTCAACATCGTCGTAACCGCAGGCATGATCCTGTCACTTTCATTCCTGATTACGAACGTAATGCATCATGAGGTGACGCCTCTCCAGCTATTGCGTTCAGCTGCGGCGTTGTGGATAGCGAACTTTCTTGTTTTTGCTTCATGGTATTGGCGGTTGGATGGAGGTGGACCACATCAGCGATCTCGAACTCCCGGCCACACTGACGGGGCATTCTTGTTTCCGCAGATGACGATGCATCCGGAAGCAAAGAAGCTCGCCGGTGAACACGAGTGGCAACCGAGGTTCGTTGATTATCTGTTCCTGGCATTCAATACGAGCACGGCTTTCTCGCCGACCGATGTGCCCGTGTTGTCACGTTGGGCGAAGCTCCTGATGATGATCCAGGCGCTGATTTCGCTCGTGGTAATTGCGCTGCTGGCCGGACGGGCGGTGAACATACTGTGATGAGAAGGGAAAAAGGGGAGACATGAAAACAATCAGCAGAGATGAGCTGAAACAAAAGATAGATCGTAAAGACGATTTCGTACTGGTCGAAGCCCTTGCCACAGCGACCTACGACCACGCACATCTGCCTGGCGCTATCAACATGCCGCCGGATCAGGTGGCCGCTCTCGCGCCAACACTCCTACCCGATAAGAACGCAGACATCGTTGTGTATTGCGCATCGCCGACCTGACATGCCTCGGAGAACGTCGCCCGTGAATTGGCGGCGCGTGGATACTTGAATGTGCGCGACTATGCGGAAGGGAAGTCGGATTGGATTAGTGCGGGACTACCGATTGAGAGTAACCATCAACATCAGCATCGCTAAAGTTACGACAGTTTGTGATCGAGAAGTTGGTCGACGACCCCAGTGAAAAGTCTCGACATGACGTAGTAACGGCGTCCTGACCCATCGTTGCGGTGAAACGTTTGATCACCTTCGCGGAGCATCATCAATGCTTTCCGAAAAAATACCCCGTCTAAGCTGAAGAGATACTCCTTCGCTTCTGCCACAGATCGACGGCCGGAAATATCTACCTGTTCTGACACAACGATTCGCTCACCCGTATCAATACCTGCGTCAATAAAGAAAACCGTAATGCCAACCGGATCGCCCTGCAGGAGCGACCACTCCATAACGCTTCGGCCTCGATACGCAGGCAGGAGGCCGATATGCGGATTCAGTATCCCAACGCGAAACGCACCGATCGTCGCTTGTCGATAAATAACACCCGCTTTGTGTAATCCGACGTCGAGATCCAGATTCTTAAGCCGTTCGACAGTTCGATCATCATCCAGGGGTCTGAAAAGAGGAACCAGTCGCCGGTTTGCAACAAGACGTAATATGCGGATGCTCTTGAGTGTGGCTATTCCGAGCCGCATCAGGTTAGCCGCGTGATTGGACCACGCTGATCGAGTCGGCGAGGGACTTAGCACCAGATAGACATCGGATTCCGGGAGATCTTGTAATGCGTCGTAGATGTGAAGTGCCGCGGTGAATGAGTGTGCCAGGATTCCGATGCGCATCAGTTAATCCGATTAAAGTGAACAGTCAGAGCTCGAGCGTAGAAGGACCAGTATGAAGCAAGTAGCGAGTTGTGCTTCGACTTCGGATGCCAGTTTGACGGCAGTAGCTCGTAATAATAGTTGAGCGCGTCGAGAAACCTCAGGTCAGTTGTGAATGATGCATGGATGCCGAGGAAGTTGAGCTTAAGTAGTAGATCGTCCGCGTCTATTGCATCCGGCGATTGCCGCTCGATGCGGCTGCGATCAGACACCATCAGCCTTTCCAAAATATGTTCTTGTATGGTCCGCTCAGTCGTCGCTACGAAATTCAACGGATGGCGATATCGAGCGATGAGCAATTCGAAGCGCAAGGCTGGATCGCGACACGCCTGTTGTAGCTGCGGCAGAAAACCAGAATCGGCCCGTGGACCAGACGTGCACTCGAGAGCATCTCCCGCCGCTAACGCACGTAATGCGCTCAGGCAGTCGCGATCGCACACAAGCCACGTCGCCGGCGCTTCCCATTGCTCGAAATGTTCCCGATCGACGTTCTCAATCAACTGTTCTCGCACGCGGTCAACAAAATTACTCATACCGCCGAAAGCTGTTGCGTTGAGGGTGCGAGCGTTTGAGCACACTTCAATGTAACGCTTCCGCAGCGCTTGCGAGATCAGTTCCTGACGGGTGCTCATTAAATGCCTTGAAGATTGAAGATTGATGGTTGATGTGTCGACTGAGTGAGTCTCCTTTCAATCAACAATCATCAATGTTTCGATCGCGTTTTGATTTTGAACTTGCCTTGTTTGAGATCCATTGCCAGTTCCCGAAGTGTAATGAACTTTACATCAGAACTGCCGGCTGCTTCTTCAAGAAATTGTTCAATCGCGGCGAAGTTGCGCAAGTCCTTTGTATGGTTTTCCAGAACGATAGGAACGTCAGTCAAGCCGCTTTGCCGCGCGCGCTTGCGAATGGAGTCGAGCATCTCCTTGAGAAGCGGATAATCAAGTTGCGCGAGATCTGAAATAGTGTGCTTGCCTTTGATGTAGGGAACAAGACCCTTTTGATAGACCCGTCGCATTAGGCCCGCCTCAGCCCATTCGCCATACACTTCACTGTTACCGCCGTGGCCCGCGTTTGATGCGGTCGACCCGACACGCTGTTTGAATTTGCCGCCAACCCTCTGCATATGACTCGATAGGACGTACCTACGCGAAGCATAAAACGAGTTGGTTGGCACGCAGATGATCGGTTCGATTTTATTAGAAACCCGGCGAGCATCGGTCATAACGGGGTAGTAAGGCAGAAACTCTTCCTCGCAGGTTGTGTAATCGAGTTTGATGTTGCGTGTGTCGTATAGCACTCCGGCCACGATGCTCATGTCAAAAACAATTCCAAGTTCGACAAGCAGTTGGAGCATATGAGGTGACGGAGCAATGCACCACGCCCCTGAGCGAAACGACAGGCATCGATAATTTGGATCGACCTTAGTCAGCAGCTGTTCGAGATAAGTCTTGGCATCCTCCAACATCCGGCGTGCCGCTTCAGGGGAATAGTTCAGAATGGACCAGTCGCTGGTCAACTTCCATTCGCCATCCTTGTATTCCGCGTTTTGCCATTGCGGATGAACGTGCAGCTGAATGTCGTGTCCTTGACGGAACGTCTCAGTAACAATCTCGTCCCACTCATCCGCGAGGGTGTTGAATTGAGGATGCTTTCTAAAAGTGAGTTGCTGCATCACCTCGGCATTGAATGAGCCACGAATGCCGATGCGGTTGTAAATGCTGACGAGCCGCCGCATTGGTTGAAACTGCAACTCGCGAACGTCGCCCGAGCCGTTACCCCTCAGTTCCCAGTCGTCGACGAGGGCCAAATGTATTGTGGGTTTAGTCGTCATTCTTCCTGGTCCTGCTCTGAATGAGTATCAGCGAATTCAATGTAGGCAACCGCGTGTAGAGATCGCAAATCCAAAAGTAGCGTTAACTTTTTTCTTGACACGAACGCCGTCATACTTTATATAAGGCGGTTCGCGCAATGCAGAGTTCGCGCACGCTGAGAAAAAACTTTCTATGTTGATGGGCAGGACATACACACAACAATCGACCAAGTGGCAGCCGTGTGCCGGCAGGGCCATTTGTGCGATAGGCCTGACCTTCTCAGTGGTCAATTTACTCGGACGCAAAATGTCCGATACCCCAAAGCAGCATTAGTTCAGCGGGAGCGGACTCCCGCTCCCAAATCTCAAAGCAAAATCAAGAGAATTGAAGGAGCGGGCAGCTTCCCTGGGAGGCTCAACAGCCCGCTCCTTTAGTTTTTTGACAATCGAAATACCTTTTGCGAGAGATGAAGGCAGGGAGCCTTCAAATCGGATGATGATCTCGGTCCTTTGCGAGAGTCCGCGAGATCGCCATCCTCAGGAGAAGTGTGCCTCGAAGTGTATTCGCGGCAATGATCTCTCTGCCTTCATCTATTTTTTTAACACGCGACTGCAAATCGCGGAAGTCAGATCGTTGGAGTTCGTTTCATGTTGGCAGATTTTCAATGGGACCAAAGACCACCACCAACCATTCAGAAAGGAGTAACAATGAACAAGATCACGAGTAAGGAGGAACACGTCATGAGGCTATGAATAAATCCGCTGCGTCCGCAGCTTAGAAAGGAACCAAGGAGTCATGAGTGAACAAACCGCGCGCTATCACGTTAGACGTCGCGAGTTTCTTAACGAAGATCTAGAGATGCCCGCTTACGTTATCGGTATTGTTGAAGACACCACCGAGATTCCCGACGAAAACGAACAAGGTTGGAAATGGGGAAGTATCGTTTTGGATTTCGCTGATTGTAGCCGCCGCGTTTCATTTGACTTGGATCTGTCTGATGAAACCAAACGAGCGCAAAGTCTTCGCAAGATCAACCTGATTGCTGACGTCGTAAATGCAGTTCGTGAAGGAATCGCCAAGGAAGTCGAATCCCGTAACGCACGTCCACATGTGGTGGTGGTGAATAGTGAATCGTAAATGGTGAATAGTGAATGTACCAAGGATGAGGGACGAAAAAGCGCTTTTCATCCTTCGCTGGATCCACGGATGTTTCTCGACTAATCAAACTTCAAGAGCGGTGACTCGCGCCTTGCGAAGTCTGTTTTCCTCACGACCGCTCTTGAACCCTTAAATCGCTAATAGTGAATAGTGAATAGTGAATCTCGGGTTAACGATTCACGATTTACGATTCACGATTTACGAACAAATCGGCAATCGGCAAACAAAAATATTCAGAAAGGAGGTGCCGGGTGATGGCACTCAATGGCAGAGTTCTGCTGCTTAATCAAACCTACGAGCCGCTCGGCACCATCAGTGTCGCGCGTGCGATCGTCATGACCTTCAAAGATTCGGTCTTCGTCGAGGAATACGACGGCGACCGCGTACTGCGTTCGGCGCATGACGAGTTTCCCGTACCGTCGGTAATTCGCCGGCGGTCTTACATCAACATTCGTCGTCGACGCGAACAGTCGGGCTCGAAGCGCCTGCGAATTTACATGCGCGACAAGTTTCGCTGTCAGTACTGCGGCGAAAAGAAAAATGTGGACGGGTTAACGCTCGATCACATTTTGCCGCGTTCGCGTGGTGGTGATAACTCCCCTGTGAACGTTGTCACGGCCTGCGTCGCTTGCAACAACCGAAAGGGGAATCGCACCCCGGACGAAGCACGCATGCCGCTGCTAACTTCGCAGACGGCGCTGCGCGTGAAGCTCGAACGCGTTGTGCTTTGTCACTACGCAGAGGCAAGGGCCGAGTGGCGCAAGTACCTGTTCATGGACATGCACGATGATCGTGATACCAGGTACCAGGTGCGGAACGAACAGCCACGACGCCTGTTCAAGAAACCGACGGGCATTGTTTGATTGGGAAAGTTGTAAGGCTTAGCCAATCGTTCAACGTCAATCGGAAATGATTTCGCGGAGTAGCTCAAGCTGGAAAGAGCGTTCGTCTCATAAACGAGAGGTTGCGGGTTCAAATCCCGCCTCCGCGAAATCAAGGATCAGGGATGAAGGATTAGAGATGAGGACGCAGTGCCCCCTTTAGGAGCGACATGTGGTATTTCTAACGAGCGCATCATCAATTCAACTCAGCTCGACTGCTCGCAAAACGTATTTCGATGTTTACCAGAGGACTGTTTGGTCTAATTTTCTAAGGTAGAGACGATGCGTGCAATCGAACATGCGAATCAGGAATTACAAGCAGGTCGGCCGTGGCGAGCCAAAGAAATTCTTCAAGGCTCGCTACGTCACGCTGGCTACGATGTCGAACTGTTTGAGAAATTGGGAACGGTCCTGCTAACGATGGGCGACTTGCCTCAAGCCGGTCGGTATCTGTTCTTGTCGGCTCGTCGAGACGCGAAGTACCACGAAGCAATTCGTATCTTCATCTCGCGACACGGGAAGGATGTAAGCGATCTTTATCAAACCTTTCCGCGAGTTGCGAAATTGAATTCGCTCTCTGAGTATCCTGAGCCACTCCGTGGCGAGCTAGAGAAACTGGGATTTCCGCAACGGCTAAAGGACAAGTTTTCGCACACGTTAACTAACGAAAGTGATGACAGACTCGGTACTTTGATCGGGTTCGGGATCCTGGGTGCCGTGGTCATGCTGCTGATATTGGGTGTTATCAAGATCTTTGAGATTGTCCACTGGATAACCCATCGATGAAATCCATCAACGGCAGAGACTGTGACCAACTAGGTTTTGTTAATTAAGTTGGCGTTCGTGTCCGCTTCATGTGTTTGCGAAATCGAGCGATCCACGAAATCACACGAACTAACACGAACGCCAACGTAAATTCGATTTGACCCGGTCACTTCCCCGAGTGGGATTCGCTATTGGAAAACGTGAAGTGGTCTACCACTTGGTAGCTGAGCTGGAATAAGTTTACGCAAGTCATGTGCGTTCGCCTTTGGATCAAGAAGCCCGGTGCGGAGAAACGCAATCAGTTGTTCGAACTCGTCGCTCGACAACGTGATGTGCGTCGTCAACGCAGGATCAATGCGAGCGAGAACGGACGCGATCGGTCCTTGTGGACCTTGTAAGTCAGCATCGAGACCTGCTGCGATAGGGTCATAGCTCGCAGCTGACCCAACCGCATTCAAGTGGTAACGCACTGCGTCCTCCAACCTGGTGAACGAACCGTTATGAAAGAATGCGGTTTGTAAAGCCAGGTTCCGCAAGGGCGCCGTTCTGAACGCGTACCGATCATTCGCGTTTCCTGTAATCTGCTCAAGACCGAAATCTTCATTCGCACCTGGACCATCAAAGACGACATTCCCCACTACAGGATTAATCTGAGGTACGCCGGCAACATGCATCTCGAAGTCGCTGAACATCTCGTTCGACTGACCTGACACCGCATGACAGCTCACACAATTTGCTGAGCCAAAGAAAAGCAAAGCACCGCGCTTTTCGTCGTCAGTCATCGCGTTCATCTGACCGCGAGCAAACTTATCGAGCGGAGCATCAGCGAATACAAGTGTGAACTCGAATTCTGCAATCGCTCGTGCGAGCATTTCGTAAGTGATCGGACCACCAGATTTAACTCCTGGAAAGATTTTTGAGAATAGCTTCCGATATTGCGGGCTGGCATTCAGCCGCTGTACCACGGCATCACGAACTCCATCGTGGGTATCAGGAACATTGAAACCTGCCATCTCCACATTTTCAGTAACAGGAATGAACGCCTGTGCAGTAAGCAAGTGCGGAAGGTATGACAAGTTGAAACTTTCCGGGGAAGGGAATTGGAAACCATCAGCGTTGTCGAATGGATCGCCAGAGATTGCGGCAAACCGGGAATTCCACATCAAGCTGCGGTAGAAAACATTGTTCAGGAGCATTGGCGCGCGTCGCTGGTTGCGCGGGCCGGCCCGATCTGGTCCTACGACATTATTGTTCTCGATACCGATCGCGATTGATTGTGAGTCTCCAAAGCCATTGGGTGCGGAGTGACATCCCGAACAAGAGTTGTCGTTATTCAAACCGAGCAGGCTGTCATGAAAAGCCAGCCTGCCCAGGTCTGCCAATTGGTTGTCGATCTTCCGGCCCAGTCTCCGTTCGACGCTTGAACCGACCCTGCCCGTAAACCCGTGCTGAATGAGAACCGCAGTCAACTGCTCATTCAGAAAATGATCGCTGCTGCTTGCCGAAGTGCGCGGAGTTATGACCACAACTCCGACAGCAATCAGCGCGAGAACAGCTATTGTTAGCTTGCCTTGTCGGATGCTCACGGAACTATCTCCTCTCATGACATATCAACTAGTTAACGGGATAACTCTTTTCAGGCGGTGGGTTTGATCAGGGCGTGAGTGCTCGCTAAGACTGGGCCTCACGCCTTCATGATCTAGGGACAAACATCAGGAATCCTTGGATTCTTCTCCTTAAACATACCGTCAGGGTTAGGTAGCCAGAGCGCAACTCTCAGCGACCAAATCGGCAAACCTTCAGCCATAAACTCCCATTCATCGTTGTCACCAGTGAAACCTGCGGGTGGTGTGGCGGTACACGCTACTGGTATCACGTACTCCACGCCGACGAGCTTCATCTTGTTGCCATCCGGGACGTAGTGAAGTGCTTCGGGATGCTCAATATCGAAGTTGCAGTCAACGATGGACCAATTAACGAATTCAAGTCCCTCGCCCGGCACACAAGCCAGGAACGCATACTCATCATTGGCGAGCTCGAAGTCATGGTACTTCGCCGTTGCGGCGCGGGCTCGCGCGAGTTCGCGATTGGTTTCAGGAGAGAGAGCATCGACCGCCGCGTTTGCGGCAGAGGATGTGTTAGTTGTTATTGCTGCGCTGCCAATGAGCAGAGCGCAGAGACCGACAAAAACTAGAAGTCTTTTCATTTGTTCCTCCAGAGTGTTGAGTAAGGGTTGTATGAGTGAACGGCACAGATCCCAGATAGGGCTCAGCTTCTTTGCTGGGCCCTGATTGAAATTGGCTCCGCCGGATTCACATCACGGTTGCGGCGAACAAACGGAATGAGCATCGGCACCGATCGCCGATAAGCCTGATAGGTATCACCGTGTTCACGAATGAGGTCTCGCTCCTCGAATTGAATGGCAAGGAGAATGTAAGCCGTTGTTGCGAGCGAGAAGAGCAGGTGCGCGAACGTCATCGTGGGCGTGCTCCAAAAAGCAAACAACCAGCCGACATAGAGCGGGTGTCGGACCAAACGGTATGGACCGGGTGTCCCAAACTTTAATGTCGTGTAATCGCGGCCGCGCAGATAGAGCCACACTTGTCGCATACCAAATAGATCGAAGTGGTTGATCAGGAATGTCGAAACCAACACCATCAACCAACCGAATGCGAACAAGGCGCGCAGTATTAATTGGCCGGTTGGGTTTTCAACTGACCAAACCACACCACCGAGTGGTCGCCACTGCCAAAACAACAGAAGCAATGCCGCACTCGAGAAAAGAACGTACGTGGATCGTTCCAGGGGTTTCGGCACAACTCTGGTCCACCATTCCTTAAACCACTTACGCGCCATCACACTGTGCTGCACTGCGAAGAGAGTAAGCAGAGCAACGTCGACCATCAGTGCCCCAATCAACGGACCACGTGCTTGACCGTCCAGTGCTGTGGGCACGCCGAAATTGCCAATGAAACCCATGGCGTACAGGAATGTCGCGAGAAAGATTACGTAGCTGAGACTTCCGTAGGTGAAGAATGTAATTCGTTTGAGCATAAGTCTGTCTCCATCTCTGATGTTGACTGATACGTCGTGTGAAGCAATCGCCCCCAACGTGCGAGCGCTTCAAACGTGGTGTGGGGGATTTCGTTTGACGAAATCGAGATCTGGATCGCAACAAAGCCAGGAGCATTTGTTGTCATGACCGATTTGAAGCCACGGCCCTGCACGTTCTCTACGATCTCTTCGTTCAATCGATCGACCAGCTGCTGAACCTCAAGTTGATCCAGACGTTCGGCCAGCGCGTTCGGTAAGTAACGGAAGTAATAAGGTGCGCGAGTCGGCTCACACAGCAGTTCGAAGTCTGGATGGTCACCGACCAGTTCATGAAGGCATCGATTCATGCGAACAACTCCAGAGTTCATCTCCTCGAATCCGTTATCAGGTCGCGCGACTTTTTGCTTGCGCGAAACGTCCTTTTCCATGCGCCGCATCATGAAGGCTTAGGCAGGAACACGCTATGGGCGTTTCGTCCCGGTTTAAGTATCTTTCGCGTCTAGCGCCGGGACATTAGTCCCGTTGTCTCCCGGAGAAATGAAAGGCCATCAAGTTCGACGCGATTGGTGCGTGCTGGAAGCCACTGGTAGAATCTGCTCCCCCCAGCCTTGGTCGTTCGCTTCCAAGCTACACAACGAGCGATTTGAAAGTCCTTAAGAAACCCGGAGGAAGTTCATAGGAAGTTAGTAGGAGTTATGCCCTCACTCATCAATCACTTTTACCGGTTTGGAGAGTTCACCCTTGATGCTAATCAGAGAGTGTTACTCTTCAACGGCAAACCCCTGCTCCTGGCCCCGAAGATTGTTGAAACGCTTCTGACTTTGGTTCAAAACAGCGGGCGGATCGTCGAGAAGAAGGACCTGATGACGCGGCTTTGGCCGGATACCTTTGTCGAAGAGTCGAACTTAACCTACACCATCGTGCAGCTCAGGAAGACGCTGGGCGACGATGCCCGCATACCCCGCTACATCGAGACCATCCCTAAGCGCGGTTACCGCTTCATCGTGGGCGTGGAAGAAGTCTTGAGCGACGTAGCGAGCGAAAGTACGCGCGTAATCGAACAACAGCAGAATCAGAATCGCGCCGCGGAGGCGAATGTAATTGGCGACAAACGTGTTGCGTCCGTCGCAGTCCTCCCGTTCCGCGATATGAGTCCGGATCGCGACCAGGACTATTTTTGCGAAGGACTTGCAGACGAGCTGATCAATAGTCTCGCCAGTTTGCCAAACCTGCAGGTAGCCTCCAGGACTTCATCGTTCAGATTCAAGTCGGCGACACTTGATATTCGCGACGTCGCGAGGCGATTGAATGTGAACACCGTGCTTGAAGGCAGCGTCAGAAAAGCAGGCGGTAACTTTCGCATCACGGCACAACTAATAAGTGCAGTTGACGGTTATCAACTCTGGTCGGGAAAGTATGACCGCAAACTGGAAGACATTTTTGCGGTTCAAGAAGACATTGCGCATAGGACGGTGACAGCGCTTCAAGGGGTGCTAAGCTCGGATGATCGAGGCGCTGTGCAACGCATTCGCACAACAAAAATAGAGGCTTACGAATGTTACTTGCGCGGGCGTCAGCTTTTTTATCAGATGCAACGACGAAGCCTTGAATCTGCGCGGCAGATGTATCTGAAAGCCATCGAAATCGATGAACATTTCGGGCCGGCCTACGCGGGGATAGCCGACTGTTCTTCGTTTCTGTATACCGATTGGGGAGGCCTTGAGTCGGACCTTGAAGACGCAGATCGGGCGAGTGCGAAAGCTATCGAGATCGATCCGGGTTTGCCCCAGGCATACGCTTCAAGAGGAGTCGTACTTGCTCTGAAGCAACGGTATTCCGAAGCGGAACGGGAGTTCGAAACTGCGCTACAACTGAATCCAAAACTGTATGAGGCCTATTACTATTACGCCCGAGCGTGTTTCTCCCAGGGAAAACTCGATCAGACCGCAGAGTTGTTGGAGCAGGCTGCGGCCGTTCGTCCGGAGAGCTTCGATGCATTGTCAATGCTCTCGAATATATATCGGCGACAAAAGCGAGACGCGTTGCTGAAGGAGACATCGACGAAGTGTCTTCACGCGGCCCAAAACCATCTCGAGTTTTACCCCGGTGAAGTGAGGCCGCTTCTTTTAGGAGCAATTGCGCTCATAGACTCGGGAGACACAAATCGGGGACTGGAGTGGACGCGGCTAGCTCTGCAACGTGATTCGCACGACCCAAACGTTCTCTACAATGCGGCTTGTGCATTTTCGATTACGGGGGAATTGGGCGAAGCCATCACTTGCCTGGAAAAGTCGATTCCGTTTTGCGCTGATCGAAAGTGGCTCGACTACGATAGCTATCTCGATCCGTTGCGGACTCTTCCGAGATTTAAAGAGCTATTGCGTGTCCCTCAATCAGCATCTCGGTCCTAGTCTTATACGACTATATGACTAAACACATCGGTATAGTTTCTGTGACCTATGAAGGCACTGCCCTCTGCTACCGCTCAATATGTGAGGAAGCCGCTTCCGTATTGGGCGAGTACCAACATCCGCAGATGACGATTCATACTTATCCGCTCGAGGATTACATGCGCGTAATGTCGATCCCCGACTGGAAAGGCGTAGCGGAACTTTTGCTCGGGTCCGCTGAGATTGTCGCTCGCGCTGGTGCCGACTTTGCTATTTCTCCTTGCAACACGGCGCATGAAGCATTTGACTTCATGAAAGACCGATCGCCTATCCCCTGGCTTCACATCGCAGAAGTCGTCGCCGATGTTGCAGCATCACAGGGAATGTCGAAGCTCGGCATCCTTGGTACCAGAACGCTGATGGAGGGAAATCTTTACGGTGCGATTCTGTCCAAGCGCAGCATTGAATCAATGACCCCTAATACGGAGCAGCGAGAAAGAATCAATTCGCATATCTACGAGGAACTCATTCACGGTAAGCTCGAAGACCCGACACGCGAATACTTTCAAAGGGTGGTAGATGACCTGGCGAATCGAGGTTGTGATGGGGTGGTCATGGGGTGCACTGAGATTCCACTAATTCTCGACCAGCAAGATGTTGAAGTTCCTCTTCTAGACTCGACCAGACTCCTGGCAAAGGCAGCGTTGCGCGAGGCGGTGCGCGAGAATTGATATCGATGAAGAAGTTAAATCAAAAAATCCGCTACGTACGCACAACTGACGGAGTGCAACTCGCGTGGGCTGAAGCAGGCGCGGGCCCCGTCATGATCAAGGCGGCGAATTGGCTTACTCACCTCGATTATGGATGGGAGAGTCCCGTTTGGCGCCACTGGATTCGGTTCTTCAGTGACAACTTCCGCTACATCCGTTACGACGAGCGGGGCTGCGGCATGACGGATCGAAACACCGGAGATCTTTCGCTAGAGCGTTGGGTTGCTGACGTCGAAGACATAGTTGAGGCGGCGGGGGTGACGGAGCCGTTCTCGATGCTCGGTATTTCTCAGGGCGCTGCGATCTGTGTGGCCTACGCAGTGAAACATCCCGAGCGGGTTTCAAAACTCGTGCTCTACGGTGGTTACGCTCGCGGTCCGTTTCGCCGTGATGATCCTGAGCGAGCCCGTTTCTATCAGGCGATGATTGATCTTGTTCGCCTGGAATGGGGCAGTGATAATCCCACCTTTCGCCAGGTCTTCACATCGCGATTCGCTCCTGAAGGAACAGAGGAACAGATCGGTTGGTTCAACGATCTCTGCCGAAAGACGCTGACTCCGGAGATCGCGGCGAAACTTCTCGAATCGCGAGCGAGAATTCATGTCGCCGATCTACTCGGGGAAGTACGTGCGCCAACTCTGGTTCTACACGCGCGCGGCGATGCGGTGTGTCCGATCGCTGAAGGCCACATCCTCGCTGCGGGCATCCCTGGCGCACAGTTTGTTGAACTCGACTCGAATAACCACGTATTGCTTGAACACGAACCAGCCTGGAAGCGATTTTGCGATGAGGTACTTGACTTCACAGGACTCAAGAGATCGATCGACGGCAATGGCTCTGCGTTTGATTCACTCTCACCGCGGGAAAGAGAGGTGCTTGCTCTGATGACCGAGGGACTCGGCAATGCTCAAATCGCCGAGCGCTTGTCGATCAGCGAAAAGACGGTGCGCAATCACGTCTCCAATCTGTTCGACAAGCTCGGCGTTTGGACGCGTGCGCAAGCAATCGTCTTTGCGATGGAACGTGGATTCAAGAGCTGAAGCCTCACAACGGCGACTGGTAGTAATTAATCACCTTAGATAAATTTTTTCGTCCCTCTGTCTGTCAACTTCACATCTTTCTAATGAGGTCAAATGAATGGTCAGGAGCCTTCTCAGTAGGTTTGCAGCAATGACGGTCGTAGTTGTCTCCGTGTTCGGAGCAGTAGTCGGCCAGTCTCCGAACACCGCCAATGTCGTCGTAACGGTAGTCGATCAAAACGGCGCAGTCGTCCGCGGCGCGAATGTTTCGATCGTCAACACTGCTACAGCTGCGAGCCGCGAGGCAACAGCCGGTGATGAGGGCACTGCCACGTTCGCAGGACTACCCATCACTGGCGATTACAAGGTCGACGTCGCGATGAGTGGTTTTGCGTCGGCAGAAGTCACCGGTCTAACACTGCGCGCCGGTGAAACTGCGGCGGTAAAGGTGAAACTTCTTGCGAGCGGAGGACAGACTGAAGTTACGGTCTACGGAACCACGGAAGGCGTCCGGTCAGATCCGCAGATTGGATTACCACTCGAAAGTCAACGCATAAACGAAACCCCTATTCTCGGTCGAAAGGTTTCCACGCTGCCGCTGCTGAACTCAGCGTTCCGGCAAGGCAAGGGCACCGGCGATCTTTTTGTGAATCAAACTTATTTCATCGCCGGTGTTGGTTCACGCCGTGCGACGACTATTCTGCTCGATGGAGCAAGCAACGATGAAGGATGGGGACGTCAAACGGCCGTCGCGACAATCCCGATGGGTGCCGTTCAAGAATTCAATGTAATGACCAACGCGTTCTCTTCCGAATTCGGATGGACGTATGGTCCGGCCCTAAATATCGTCACGAAGTCTGGCACAAACGAGTTTCACGGTGAGGCGCTTTATCTGTTGCGCCCAGGTGGCTGGCAGGCAAAGAGTTTTTCTACGGACGGATTCTGTCCACCATCGATTAGCACTTGTACGCCGCCAACAAATCTGAAGGCGATAAATCCGGTAGACATACCTGACAAACTCTCGCAGATATCAGGTACGCTCGGTGGTCCAATCGTCAGTGACAAGACTTTCTTCTTTGCTTCAGTTGATTACACGCGACAGAATCGCACCACGTTCATTTCGAACACGTTGCCGGCATTTGTATTGCTCGCTGACGGGAGTTTGGATTGGACGGGCCATTACCGTCAGACCCTGTTCGACGGTCGAGTCGATCATAAGTTCACCCCAAACGAAACGTTGATGTTTCGTTTCAACCTTGATCGTATGTCTGACGATAACCCCCAGGATGCGGTCGGCGGCACGAATGCGCCAAGTGTCGCGCGGAGGTACACGCGTCGTGCATGGACCATGCAAGGGAATCTAACCTCCGTACTTAGTCCGCACCTCGTGAACGAAGCACGACTGGCTTATCTGGATAACGATCCCGTTACGTTGTGGGAGGCGCAACATCCTTCTACCACATACACCCGTACCGGAGCTGTGGCTTTCACCGTCGGTGAATCGCGATCCTCTGATCTCTGGAGTCGTCAATTCCAGTTCTCCGATACCGTTTCGTGGTCGTTGAATAAACACGACCTGCGTTTGGGTGGCAGTGTGATACGTCATCGTTCGGGTGGCACAGGCAGTGAACCAGGGCAGGCGACGCTCGGTACGTTCACGTTCAGAAGTTCAACAACCGCGCCTTTGGATCAGTTGACGCTGGCTGACGTTCAGAGCTACTCGCAGCCGATTAATTTCGGTATCACCAGTTACGACTTGCCGCAGTGGCTATTAACCGCATTTGCGCAGGACAGTTTTCGTGTGACGCGCGATCTCACTTTGGATCTCGGACTGCGTTACGACCGGCAAACATTAACTGACGACAAGAACGACTGGCAGCCACGCATCGGTTTTGGTTGGCATCCCGGCGGTGACGCGCGCACCGCAATCCGCGGTGGTTACGGAATGTACTACGCGCAAGTGAGAACCAACGCTGTAGCAGGTTATTTAGTAAACGGACTCGATGGTCTCGGGACTTACACCGCTAGTGGTCCAACGCAAACCGGCTTTCCAACGTGCTTGACTTGTGTGCCGGTGAATGTAAATCCCGCAACAATTCCAGCGGGCCAGTTGCCCGCGCGCGACATTACGATCAGAGCAGGTCGTCGGGCGTTCTATAAGGAACAGTTCGCCCGATACGGTTTGAATTTCGATCTGCTGCCGAATTATCCAGACGAATTGGTGAATCCGCGTAGCCAGGTATTCACGATCGGAGTTGAGCGTGAAATCGTTAGCGGCTTGTTCTTCGGTGGCGATTACGTGCACCAGCACTTGAGCGATATCCAACGAACGATCGATCTAAACGCTCCTTCGATTTTCGATCGAACGGCGCAAGGGCAATTTCGTTGTCCGGTTGGCGTTGCGTCGCCCTGTACCCAGGCACAAGCAGTCACGGCTGCCAATGCAACCCGGCCTATCCAGCCGGCCAACGGCGGCGTTCGTCAGGTAAACGTGATCATGAATCTTGGCACGGCTGATTACAACGGCCTGCAAACTAACTTCGTCTATCGCGGTCATCGGAAAATCTTTGCCTCGCTCAGCTACACGCTTTCGAGAGCGACTAATACCACGGAGCCTGATGGCAACGGAATTAACCCGAATCAGAGCATCATCACGCGCCTTGGTGAAGAAGAGAATGGCCCAAGCGTTGTAGATCAACGACACCGCGCCGTTGTTACATTCCACTATCGTTTCCCATGGAATTTCACCGCGGGAACGTTGGGGATGTTTGCGTCGGCCCGACCGTTTAATGCGACGACGGGCGCTGATAACAACGGCGATGGAGCAAACAACGATCGTCCAGTCGTTAACGGCGTAGTAATCCCCAAGTCGGCGTTCCGTGGAACGCCAACATCGGAAGTGGCGATCTTCGTGGAGAATCGGATTCGATTTACTGAACGCTTGAGTCTGTTGCTACGGTTCGAAGGTTTCAACCTCTTCAATCATGGCAACTACCTTGGCCGAGGTGTGACTGTTTACGGAAATGATCCGGCACCCGCTTCCACGTTTGGTTGGTTTACGCCCGCCACTGCGATTGGTACCGACGGACATGCTATTCCGGCATTCGCTAACGTCGATCCGCCACGGATGTTTCAAGTTCAGGCGAGACTGGTTTTCTGAAACCGATGACTTAGTCTGACCATCTTCTCTGTGCAATCTCTGCGTGCTCTGTGTCTCCGTGGTGTGTGTTTGCTGCATCATGTTCACCACAGAGACACAGAGAACACGGAGGTTGCACAGAAAGACTTGGACACTCCGAGTTTATAAACAACACGGCGATTAATGAAAAAAACCTTAACCCTGTCCTTTCTTGCGATTGCTCTTTGCCTTGGCAGCTGCTCGCGCTTTCACAACGCACCAACTGATGCGAAGGACGCTCGCTACGTTGTGATCTCACCGATCTACAACGAAATCATTTGGGCGCTTGGTGCTCAGGATCAGGTTGTTGGCATCGATCTCTCGACGACCTATCCACCCGAAGTAAAAAAGGTTCAGACCGTCGGGTATCACCGCGCGCTTAGTGCTGAAGGCATTCTCTCACTTCACCCCACGGCCGTTCTGCACGATAACAACATTGGCCCGCCGCAGGTCGTGCAGCAACTTCAACAGTTGAATATTCCGATGAAGAGTTTTAGTGCGAAGAACGATTCCTTCGATGGCACTAAAGCATTGATTCGCGAGATGGGCGCTTACTTTCACAAGGAAGCGCGAGCGGAAGAACTCTGCAATACGCTCGACACCCAACGTACTGCTTCACTGGAAAAGGTGAAGCAGTACACGGATCATCCGCGCGTCGCGGTGATTCATTTTGGTCGCGCATCCAACGTGTACCTTGTTGTTGGCAAAGGTAGCGGAGGTGACGGTGGTGGTGTCAGTAAGATGATCGAGCTCGCTGGCGGAGAGATGGCTGTTACGAGCGATCGAATGCAGCGAATGGAATCACCCGAGATTATTGCGCAGGCGAATCCTCAGGTCATCCTGCTTACTGACTTTGGTTACGATCGATTGGGATCGCTTGATCAGATAAAGACACTACCCGGCGTAGCAACTTCAGAAGCGGCAAAAAACAACCACATCTACCGTATTGAGGAGAACGTGCTAAATTACTTTGGCCCACGGTCTGGTGAGAACATCGCGAAAGTAGCCGAAGTCATTCATCAAAAGTGACGAAACAACATGGCAACCGACGACTGCTCCTTGTAGTTTTAGTTTTTGTCACGCTTCTTGTTCTGGCCGCCTCGATCCGTTACGGGGCAATAGATTTTCCGCTTTCGGAGATCAGCCGCGCCTTCGCCTCTATACTTCCCGGACATTCTGAACCCACACTGGATCAACGCATCTTCCTCGAGTTGCGTTTGCCCCGTGCGATTTTGTGCTTACTGGTGGGCGCGAGTCTTGGCGTCGGCGGCACATTGATGCAGGCGTTGTTTCGCAATCCAATCGTCGAGCCAGGCCTCGTTGGCACTTCAAGTGGTGCCGCATTCGGTTCCGCACTCTTCTTCGTCCTGGGGAGCGTGCTTCACATCAGCACAAGTGTTTGGAGCCTCCCGTTTGCGGCGTGCTTTGGAGGAGTTGTCTCAACGTATTTGGTTTTTCTGCTTGCGCGATCAAAAGAACAAGGACGCGCGTCTATTGTTATGTTGTTGCTGACGGGTCTGGCTGTGAATGCACTTCTCATGAGTGCAATTGGATTTCTGTCGTACATCGCGCGCGATCCGCAGGCCCGGTCGATCACGTTTTGGAGTCTCGGGACTTTGTCTGGCGCGAACTGGAAGGCAGTTACGATTGTTACGACCTCTACAATCATCGGCACGCTGATCGCCCTATATTATTCGAAGCAGCTCAACGCGTTGATGATCGGCGAGGAAGAGGCGACTTACCTCGGTGTAAACGTGAATCGCCTTAAGTGGATCATCTTGACGGTGAATGTTGTGATCGTAGCGGTGGCAACAGCATTCACCGGTGTGATCAGTTTTGTTGGACTTGTGGTGCCACACATCTTGCGAATGGTTGGTGGTGCTGATAATCGCTTTTTGATTGTTGGAAGCGCCCTAACAGGTGCGACCCTTTTGACGCTTGCGGATTTAATGGCTCGGCTCGTCGTGCGTCCGGCAGAATTGCCTATCGGAATTCTGACTTCTGCCGTGGGTGTGCCCGTCTTTATTCTGCTCTTGCGACGACGACAGTACGTTTTCTAACTTTCAAAAAGCAACTCAACGAGAATGACTCAACAAATGTCCGATATGCTTCAGCTTGTCGTTGAGTTACCAAGACGTCACCTGCGATGTAAGTCGAATCCACAGTCGGCAACGACAAGCTGAAGCATATCGGACATTCGTTGAGCCATTTCTGTTACCTTTGAGCTGTTGAAAAAAGCTATGCTCACTGCCAGCAACCTGACTTTTCGAGTTGGTAACAAAGCGCTCGTTTCAGATGTTTCACTGTCATTTGCACCCGGCCAACTTCACTTAATAATCGGCCCAAACGGCGCAGGGAAATCCACTCTCATTAAAATCCTGGCGAGACTGTTACGTCCGCAAGTCGGCACGGTGAGTTACGACGGTGTTGATGTAAGCGAGGCGAGCGAAACTGAGCTTGCAAAACGTCGCGCTGTGCTTTCGCAAGCAGTCGAGGTGGCTTTCCCATTAAGCGCTCGCGAGGTTGTCATGATGGGTCGCTATCCGCACTTCGGCGGCCGTCCCGGACCAGCCGACGAAAAGATTGTTGATGACGTGATGGCGCAGTTCGATGTAACGGAGTTCACCGATCGCGACTACCAAACGCTCAGTGGTGGAGAACGGCAACGAGTGAATTTCGCCCGGGTGTTGGCCCAGCTTTGGCGAGACAGTACGTCTGACCTCAATTCAAGTGGTCGTTACCTGTTTCTCGATGAACCACTGACCTTCCTCGATATTCGTCATCAGATCGAATTCATGAATACGATAAAAGAGATGGCAGCTCAGCCAGACGTCGTAACGGTAGGTGTCGTCCACGACCTCAACCTTGCAGCTCGTTTTGCTGATCACATTGTTATCCTGAACGAGGCGCGACTCGTTGCCAGCGGCACACCTGCTGGTGTTTTAACTGAAGAACGAATTCAAGAGATTTTCGGAGTGAAGGCGACTTTTGTTGGCAGCGAAGAGTCAGGCATGCACATCATTTTCAGCTGAAACTCTTGATCTTTTATTTTCCCCGGGCTTTAGCCTCGGGACGGCCCGAGCCAGTTTCACGGTGAAAAGTTGTGCAGAAAAAGAACCCGTGCGAACTTGCGGTATACAGAAATCAGTGGCACTCAGAGACATGAAATAGACCGCGTCAACACAGCAATCTCTTGCTTTCATTCTGATTCGGACATAATCTTGGCGCCACTCGGAAACGGATCCGAACCTGCACCTACAACCCGCTCAACGAAAGGAATAGCCATGAGAAGATCCCGCTCAATCACCCTTCTGCCGGTTTGTCTGTTGCTGTTATTTCAACTCGCTGTACTCAGCGCTCTCGGACAGACGCAACGTCCAATCGAACTTTCTGACATCATGTCCTGGAAAGGCATCAATGCGACCGCTCTCTCTGAAAATGGTGAATGGTTTGGTTATCGCATTGGTCCAGCGGAGGGTGAGAGCGAGGTTGTTATCCGTCAGACAAAAGGCGACAAGGAATACAAGTTTTCGGTCGGCGAGATTCCGACACCCCCAGCTAACTTCGGGCCAATCGATCCCTCGAGTCTTCCTGCGACGGGACCTGCTGTCGCCTTTTCCGGCGACGGCAAATACGCGGCGTTCACGGTTTATCCGTCACGCTCTGAAGCGGCGCAGCTTAAGAAGCAGCGGAAACCAATTCAGAACCGCGTGGGCATAGTAAACCTGTTCACCGGACAAAAGATTGAAGTTGCCAAGGTTCGACGATTCGCTTTTTCCGGAGAAGCAGGCGGTTGGATCGCGCTACATAAGTACGGCCCGGAAGCTCCTGCTGGTCCAGGTGCCGCCACTGGTCCTCCTTCAACTTCGTCCGGAGCGGGACCGGGCAGCGCGCCCAGAGACGAACGCCCCAAAGGATCTGATTTGATACTCCGAGAATTAGCGACAGCTCAGGAGATCAACATCGGTAACGTTGCCGATTTTTCGTTCGACAAGAAAGGTCGTTATCTCGCATGGACCATCGACGCGCAAGACAAAGCCGGAAACGGCATCGTGATTCGCGACATGGACAACGGAGCCATACGGCCGCTCGATTCTGATGACAAAGCTGTCTACGCGCGCCCGTCTTGGACTGAGGAAGGGAATGGTCTTGCCGTTCTGAAGGGGATTGACGACAAGGCATATGAAGACAAGCTCTACAGTGTGCTGGGCTTCAAAGAGTTTGGTCCAGGCGGTCCCCAGAAGACCGTTTTCAACCCGTCCGGCACCAGCGATTTTCCTGCTGAGATGAGCGTGAGTCCAAATCGCAGTCCCTCGTGGACCAAAGATCTCACTGGCTTGCTCTTTGGTCTCTACACGCCAAAGAAAAAAGAGAAAGCGGAAGGTGAACGAGGTGACGGACAAACGACCGAAGCTGAAGACAAAGTAGATTTGGTCATCTGGCATTGGAAAGACAAACGGCTTCAATCGCAACAGCAAGTTCAAGAAAGTCAGGATAAGAACTACAGCTACCTCGCGATCTACAGGCCTGCCGAGAAGAAATTCATTCGGCTCGCAGACGACACGCTGCGTCAGGTGAATCCTGCGCCGGAGCAGAAGTACGCGATCGGTCGCAATGAAGACCCATACGAATTGATGAGCCGGCTCGACGGTCGCTCATTCGCTGACATCTCGGTGATCAACCTGCAAACTGGTGAGCGCAAACTTGCGCTCACGAAGGCTCGTTGGGTGATGGGTCCATCGCCAACTGGTACGCATTTCGCTTATTACGATGATGGCCAGTATTACTCTTACGATCTGACATCGGGACAGTCCGTGAACTTGACGAAGTCTGTTCCGACATCTTTCGTAGACGCGGAAAACGATGTGAACATCGTTAAGCCTCCCGCGCCGTTTATGGGTTGGTCCAAAGACGGCAAATTTGTTTTGCTCTCCGACAACTGGGACATCTGGCAAGTTCCCGTCGGCGGGGGCGCGGCGACAAACCTCACTATGAACGGTCGAACAGAACAGATTCGCTATCGGCGGCCGCAGATTCTCGATCCTGATGCCCGCGGCTTCGATCTCTCGAAACCGCTCTACCTCGATGTCTATAGTGAGTGGACCAAGAAAGACGGCATCGGCTTAATTGAACCCGGCAAGCCAGGCGTGAAGCGTCTGATGTGGGACGAGGCTGTCTACGGCGGAGTGATCAAAGCAAAGAAGGCTGAGGTTTATCTCTACACGCGTCAGACTTACAAGGATCCGCCGGACTACTATGTGAGTGATGCGACCCTTACCAACGGCACGCGACTAACAAACCTTGCCGCTGGTCAGGAGAAATTCCTTTGGTCGAGCGGCACAATTCTAGTCGATTACGTGAGCGCGAAGGGCGATAAGCTGCAAGGCGCTTTGCACCTGCCGGCCAACTACGAAAAAGGGAAAACGTATCCGACACTCGTTTACTTCTATGAAAAGATGTCGCAGACGGCTTATCAATATGCGCGGCCGACGGCGAATGGTTTCAACCCGTCTGTTTACACCAGCAACGGCTACGCTGTTTTCAATCCTGACATAACCTACAAGCTAAACGATCCCGGAATGTCGGCAGTGTGGTGCATGGTCCCGGCGGTAAAGGCCGCTATCGCTACCGGAGTAGTAGATCCGAAACACATCGGAATTCACGGACACTCGTGGGGTGGTTATCAAACTGCTTTCCTCATCACGCAGACTGATATGTTCGCAGCCGCGATTGCTGGCGCGCCGCTGACTGACATGATCAGCATGTATGGATTGATCTACAAAAACAGTGGTGTAACTAACGGTCAGATTTTCGAGAGCAGTCAGGGTCGGTTCACGAGCGGACCATGGGAAAATTGGGAAGCGTATACACGAAACTCCCCCGTTGCTTTCGCACGCAACGTGAAAACGCCACTCATCATCCTGCACAACGATAAAGATGGCGCTGTAGATTTCACGCAGGGTGTCGAGTATTACAACACCTTGCGGCGACTACAGAAGCCGGTGGTGTTACTTGAATACCTTGGAGAGAACCACGGACTGGCGAAACGCGCCAATCAGAAAGACTACACCGTGCGGATGAAAGAATTCTTCGATCACTTCCTGATGAACAAGCCTGCTCCGAAGTGGTTCGAAGAAGGTGTGAAGCGTTTAGACATGGAGGATCATCTCAAGACGCGAAACCAACCGGCAAAGCCGGCCGTGCCGTCAGCTTCGAGCACTGACTCGAAGGAAAAACAGAACTGACTGATCCATACTGGGTGCTATTGAGTTCCGTCTTTTGCGATCAAGGCGCATAAAGGAGCCACTAATAGATTCAACTACAGAACGGGAGCGAAGCGACCGATGTCAACTCACGAAACACACCGCACGTTGACATCGGTCGCTTCGCTCCCGTTCTGTAGTTGAGTAATCTTGGCATCTCATCGACAAGTTTGGTCCACGATTTAGATGCCGGCAACTAAGCGAAACGTACCTGCGCTACCGGTTCAGCATATTCATATTCGCTACGCTCGGTGAGTAGACTCCATTTGGCTGCACGGCTTGTTGCACGATGCTTAGATAGACGTTTAGTCGCACTTCCGGTAACTGCAGGCGATCCGACGTGGCCTTAGCACGATCAAAATCGGCCAAACTCAGAATGCCTAACGTACTGCTCATCGGGGTCGCAATAGACGCCAGGTTGTTACCGTTGTGCAGCGATAGTTCACCATCCAAAAAGTAATTGAGACCGAAACCGTTCAGAATCCTCGCAGCTGCACCCAACTCGTTGAATTGCTCAACCAGTGGTTCGACAATCTCGAAACCTCGTTTCGCATCATATCGAGAGAAGGCATTGGCCAGTTGCAACAATGCTCTCATATGCGACCCAGTCTCCGCTTGAATTGATGTGCCGACAAGGCTCCGTGCTGTTTCCAAAAGAGCTAATGCCGTGGCCCTCTTTTGACCTGCGCCGATCTGGTAAGCCAATTCGCTAACTGCCTCAGCTCGTTCTTCGCTATTTGACACTTTGGCGAGGTGTTTTAGCGCCTCTTCCATTCGTCCATGAGCGGCTTCTGTGAATGCCGCTTGCCGCTCCAGATTATCCAACGCCTGGCGTCGCGCACGCGGGTTGGTAGCGCTCTGTGTGATTAGCTGCCGGGCTTCGGCATAATTCCCCGCCGTCATTCGCTGCTCAGCAAGCCTCTGAACTAGATGCTCTTTAATTTCCGGCGGTGCCTGGTTGATGGTTTCTGTTGCTGCGTCCGTTGAAGAGTTGACGATCGAATCTTCGAGATTCTTCAGTGACTTCGTCGGTTCGCTGTTGCGACCGCCGTTAATTTCTTTTAGTTTTTTGTCGACGGCAGCCGCGCTGCCCGGAACAAATCTATCCAGGTCATTCCCTAAGAACTGCTTTAGCGCCATCAGCAGCATTTCGGGTGCCTGAGCAGTC
>JBKPMX010000197.1:0-25455 GCA_046765655.1 Acidobacteriota bacterium | reverse complement strand
CGATGGGTCACGTCTCAGAGGCTTTTGATCAAACACACCTCGATCGCTTGAAAGGATCCAGTGCGATCGGGCACGTGCGTTATTCAACGGCCGGCCACGTTTCGATTCTTGAAGCACAACCGTTTCTTGTTACGTGCCAGCATGGCCAGATTGCCGTTTGTCACAACGGAAATCTGCCTTTTGCTCGGGAAGAGAGACTTCGTCTCGAACGTGAGGGTGCGATCTTCTCGTCAACCTCTGATACGGAAATTATCCTTCATGGTGTCGCACGTTCGCGCAAGACCATTAGAGAAGCCATTCCCGACGTCTTACGCGGAACCGAAGGCGCCTTTTCGATGTTGTTTCTAACGCCCGGTGAGCTGATCGCAATTCGCGATAGCCGTGGGTTTCGTCCGCTGGCCCTCGGTCGTTTGGGCGACGCCTGGGTGATCGCGTCAGAAACTTGCGCTTTCGATTTGATCGACGCGCGCTACGTTCGTGATGTAGAACCCGGCGAGATGATTGTCATCAATGAAGAAGGCTTGCGATCGTCACATCCGCTTCCGAAACAGCAACACTCGATGTGCCTGTTTGAGCACGTGTATTTTGCGCGCCCTGATTCGCTAATCTTTGGTAAGTCGATCAATGAATCGCGGCATCGAATGGGGCGCCAATTGGCTATCGAACAACCGGCTGACGCTGATGTTGTTGTTCCGGTTCCCGATTCGGGTGTTGCTGCTGCAATCGGCTACGCTGCTGAAAGTGGACTCAGTTTCAGATTTGGCTTGGTACGTAATCACTATGTGGGTCGCACGTTCATTGAGCCGCGACAGTCCATCAGATCGTTTGGTGTTCGCATCAAGTTGAATCCCGTTCGAGAGTTGATTGCCGGCAAGCGAGTGGTATTGATCGACGATTCGATCGTACGCGGCACTACGTCGAAAAAGATTGTGCGCATGGTGCGTGAAGCAGGAGCGAAAGAAATCCACGTGCGCATCAGCTGCCCACCGACGATCAGTCCGTGTTATTACGGCGTCGACACTCCAAATAAATCCGAATTGATTGCCGCGCAGATGTCGATAGAAGAAATCCGTCGCTTCATCGAGGCCGATTCGCTTGGTTACCTGTCTCTCGACGGGATGATTGAAGCTACAGAACTCGACAAGGATTCAGCATGCGTTGCTTGTTGGAACGGAAATTATCCGACCCGTATCACGCGTGAAGCTGAAACAATGTGGGAACGTGATCGTGAGTCAGTAGTTGAAGGATGAAAGACCGAGCAATTAGTTTTTTCGGTGCAATTCTGTTGTTCGCATGCTGTGCTGCGCTTGCAAACGCTCAGGAGCAATCGACGGAAATAATTCCGGTTGAAGTCTTTCACGTGGGCCAACTGCCCGTTGCTTTATCTACTGTTGAGCTTGTCGGATCCAGCAAGGGCTATCAGCTACGTTGTTCCATGACCAACTACTCCGACGAGAAGCTACTCGGATTCAGATATTCAATTGTCGCAATCGATTCAAGCAACACGAAGTCGCCGATCCTGAGTCGCTCCGAAGGCTGGGAGTTAAAGGCGTATGCAACGAAGCGAAAAATATTCCCCTCGTTATTACCGGCGAATTTCAAGAACCAGGTGCGCATAGTTTTGATGTTGCAAGAGATTGTTGGCACCGAGTCGATCTGGGAAGTAATCAAAGCTAAAGAGGCGCTGGACGCGTACGCGTCGGGAGACTTCACAACAGTTCCAACAGTGCTGCGGGCGCCGAACCACGTCGACGCAGCTCCGCCGGCACTACCAATAAGGTATAGATTCTAAGTCGAAGCGAGATTATCAGTGGGACGAGCGACTCGTGGCTGTGGATGCGCTGCAGCAGTATTGGTGGTAGTGATTGCAGCTGCGGGTTTCGTCGGCTGGAAATTCGTCTACCCACGTTGGAAGCTCCGTCCGCCGCCTCCTTCCGGTACCGAACTTCGGGTGCATATTCTCGATGTTGGACCAATTGATGGTGATTCGATCCTGATCGAATCGCCGGCGGGAAAGAATATTCTGATCGACGCGGGTGACGCGACAAAAGCAAAGAACGTCGTTGAGGCGCTCAAGCGATACAACATTCAACAGCTTGACTACTTCATCGTCACACATCCACATCCCGATCACATGGGCGGCGCTGCTGAAGTGTTTAAGGCGGTGAAGGTACTGAATGTTATCGATAACGCGCAGCCGCCGAGTATTCCGCCGAGTTTATTGCCGAAGCCAACCCCTACTCGAAAGCAACAATCGCGGGCACAGCCAACGCCAACACCAACACCAGCCAAAGGTAAACAGCGGCAGAAGACAATCATTTCTTTTTACGACGATTATAAAGAGGCCGTGAAGAACAGTGGCGCGCATTACACGACTGCGCAGGCAGGCACGAAATACGACATCGGTGGTGGCGCGCTGATGACAGTGCTTGGTCCAACAGAGCCACTCTTTACCAAGGACAACATGAAGACCGGCGGGAATGAGGCGAATGCAAATTCAATCGTCGTTCGGTTGGATTATGGTTCTTTCTCGATGTTGTTGACCGGCGATGCCGAGGAGCAAACAGAACACCGGATGCTATCGAAGGAAGCGAACGTCGAAGCAAACGTTTTGAAAGTTGCGCATCACGGGTCGAAGTACGCGACGGCTGCCGATTTTCTTCAACGCGTGAAGCCGCAGATCGCAATTATTTCGTGTGGCGAGTGGAACCGCTACAGTCATCCTGCACAAGCGGTGCTGGATCGACTGCGACTAGCAAATCCGAACATCAAACTCTTTCGCACGGATTTGCAGGGAGAGATCACTGTTACAACCAAAGGCAGAGACGAAGATGTAACGGTAAAGACTGCGAAAGAAACGACGACAGATCTCTGGGTGGGCCGAATGGGACAGAAGGACGACTCATCAAGATCAGGCTTCATCGCTTACGGAGATTTTGGGCCACCGCCGAAGCCACCGAAGTCGAAACAGGCGGCGCAGTAGTACTGCAGCGACGCTGAAGTTGAAGTCTGCAACGTAAAACTTTAATCGATGACTAAACCTATCTCCTACAGTGACGCGGGCGTTGATATCGATGTTGCGACGCACGCAACCGATCGAATCAAAGAGCTCGCCCGCACCACATTCAATCAGCGAACATTGTCGGAGATTGGAAGCTTCGGCGGCATGTTTGATGGCGCTTTTCCGAAACTCGCCGAACCTGTATTGGTCGCTTCCGCCGACGGCGTCGGAACGAAACTCAAAATCGCTTTCGCAACTGGGGTCCACAATACAGTCGGCGCCGATCTCGTTAACCACTGCGTCAACGACATTCTAGTTCAGGGAGCGAGGCCGCTTTTCTTCCTTGATTACATCGCTACAGGAAAGCTCTCGTCAGAGATCGTCGCACAGGTGATTGAAGGTATTGCTCGCGGCTGCCGGGAAAACGATTGTGTCTTACTCGGCGGCGAAACAGCTGAGATGCCCGGGTTCTATAGCGCAGGCGAATACGACATTGCCGGATTCATTGTTGGTGTCGTTGATAAGAAGAAGATCATCGATGGAAAGAACATTAGGGAAGGTGATGTGTTACTGGCACTGCCGTCGGTTGGGTTACACACGAACGGCTATTCGCTCGCACGCAAACTATTTTTTGAAGTTGCCGGTTACACACCTGAAACACAAGTGTCGAATATTGGAATGACGGCAGGTGAGGCGTTGCTGCAACCGCACGTCAGTTATCTCCGTCCGCTTGAGGGACTGCTCGACAGTGGTGTTATCAAAGGCTTGGCCCACATTACCGGCGGGGGATTGATCGATAACATCCCTCGAATACTTCCAGAAAGCACCGCCGTGCAGATAGAAAAAGGAAGTTGGCCCATCCTGCCGGTGTTTGAGTTAATGCAGCGACTCGGGAATGTGACTGAACGTGAGATGTATCGCACGTTCAATATGGGAGTTGGGATGGTGATCGTTTGCGCGCCTTCGGACAAGGACGAGATCAAAGCACACGTCGAACGGAATCAAGCGTGCTACGAAATTGGAAGAGTGATTCAAGGCCAACGTGATGTAGCGCTAAGATAGTTCTAACTCTTTCTGCTTGTGTAGTTAATCCTGTAATCCTGTCAAAAGCTTTCGATGAACAAACGAATCGCGATTCTTATATCCGGACGTGGCTCAAATATGGTCGCACTGGCAGAGGCACTCTCTTCCGGATCAATACCTAATGCTGAGATCGCTATCATTGTCAGCGACAAATCGAGCGCCGGTGGGCTTCAACTCGCACACGATCGTGGACTAAAGACAGCCGTTGTCGAGCGTCGTGGTCGAAATAGAGAAGAACACGAACGCGAAATCATTTCTGTCCTTCAATCGCATGAAGTTGATCTGCTTTGTCTCGCTGGTTACATGCGTGTGTTGTCACCGTGTTTCATCGACGAATTCGGTGGGAAAGTTCTAAACATCCATCCGAGTCTTTTACCCGCGTTTCCCGGTTTGGATGCACAACGACAAGCACTGGCCCACGGCGTAAAGATTAGTGGGTGTACGGTGCACTTTGCTGATAACACCCTGGATGGTGGACCGATCATCGCTCAGCGTAGTGTTCCTGTCCTCGACGATGACACGGAAGAAACGCTTTCCGGGCGCATCCTGGAGCAGGAGCACAAACTGTACGCGGAAGCGTTGCGGTTAGTGGTTGAAGGTAATTATGAAATTGCCGGACGACGAGTGATTCGCTGTCGAAGGTAATGACTGCAGGAGCATGCTGCAGTAGCGCATCGGCGCAATTCAAATGAGCAACTTAAGAAGTATGCCTTGAGTCATGACTCTCAATTCTTCGTAGCACCCAGGGCTTCGGCTCGCTGAAATGCGGCCCAAACGGCTTTTGAAAGTACGGTGCGTAAGCTGCCTTTCTCCATCTGATAAATCGCTTCAGCAGATGTGCCACCCGGTGATGTAACCATGTTTCGTAATTCAGCCGGGTGCTTGTGAGATTCCCTCGCGAAAAGTACTGAACCGAGAATCATTTGCTGCACGAGTTCCTGGGCGACATGTCGTGAGAACCCCAAATGGACTCCGGCATCCACCAACGCTTCCATTACCAGGAAGATGTAAGTCGGACCTGTAGCGCTCAACGCTGTCGCCATGTCGATCTGTCGTTCGTTCTCCACTCGAACAGCTTTCCCAAGGGCTTCGAGCATTGCTCGAACCTGTTGTTCCTGTTCCGGATTCACTTCAGCGCTTGGCGTCCAGGCGGTAATACCTTCGCCTATTTGAGCGGGCGTGTTGGGCATGGTACGAACAATCGCTCGGTGTTGGAGTTCGTCTGCTATCGTCGCAATCTTGGCGCCTGCGACGATCGATATGATGAGTTGATCTTTTGGTATTGAGCCCTTCAAATCGTGAAGTACGCCAATGAGACGCTGAGGCTTGACCGCCAATATGATCAGCGAGTTCGGATAAGCGGCGGTTGGATGAACCGCCTTCGTCGCGTCGCAATTGTGTTCGAATATCTGAACGCCAAACTTTTGTTGGATTTCATCACGCCTCGCGCTACGAGGGTGACTACCCACGATTTGCTCAGGAGCAACCAGTTGCTTTCTTAACAAGCCAGCAATAATCGCTTCTGCCATCACGCCGCAACCAATAAAAGCCAGCCGCGTCTTCGCGAGCACATTCGGATCAAGGGTCTTTTTTGATTCAAGCATCACGTATCCACCGATCTCGTTAATCTGTTAGCAGAACGAGGATAGCTCAATAGTCAAACCTGCTACTATTCTGAAGCAGGTCTTTGCGTTACATTAGCGGCCAATGACGATCGACGAACAACTGGGTTTTCTCCGCAAAGGAACGATCGAGATCATTCCTGAGAGCGAACTGCGTGCGAAACTTGAGAAGTCGGCACGAACGGGCAAGCCGCTGCGCGTCAAGCTCGGCGCTGATCCAACCGCCCCTGACATTCACCTGGGCCATACCGTCGTTATTCGAAAATTGCGCGCGTTTCAGGAGTTAGGCCACACAGTCATTTTTCTAATAGGCGACTTCACGGGCTTGATCGGCGACCCATCGGGAAAAAGTGCGACGCGCCCGCAACTAACCCGCGAAGAGATCAATCAGAACGCTGAGACGTACAAAGCGCAGATATTCAAGCTCCTCGATCCCGAGAAGACGGAGATCCGTTTCAACTCTGAATGGATGGATAAAATCGGCGCTGATGGATTCATTCGTCTCGCATCTCACGTAACCGTAAAACAAATCCTTGAGCGCGACGATTTCGCGAAGCGTCTCATCGAAGAGAGACCGATCTCGCTTCATGAACTGCTTTACCCGCTGACCCAGGCTTACGATTCGGTAGCGTTGGAAGCCGACGTTGAGCTCGGTGGCACGGATCAGAAGTTCAATTTATTGCTGGGCCGTGGTCTGCAAAAAGAGTATGGACAGGAATCGCAGATCGCTGTCATTACTCCGTTGCTTGAAGGTACTGATGGAGTGCAAAAGATGTCGAAGAGTTTGGGAAACTACATCGGCATCAACGAGCCACCACAGGAGATCTTCGGCAAGGTGATGTCGGTATCTGACGATTTGATGTGGCGTTACTATGAACTACTCACAGACCTCACGATGCCGCAAATTGAGCAGCTCAAGAACGCAGCATCGAACGGCGAGAAGAATCCACGGGATCTCAAGGTCGATCTGGCAAAGCGTATTGTCACTGACTTTCATTCCCGGGCTGACGCCGACGCAGCGGAAGAGGATTTCGTCCGGCGGTTTAGGCACAAAGAGACACCGGACGAGATTGAAGAGCGAACCATCCCGTCGCAACAGCCAAGTGGTTGGGACCTGTCGAGTCTTCTGGTCGCAGTTGGTTTAGCTGAATCGAAAGCGGAAGCACGACGCCTGATCCAACAAGGTGGGGTTTCAATTGATGCAGAGCGACAGACTTCGGCGAATGCATCCAGAGTTTGGGAGCCTGGATCAACAGCAACGCTAAAGGTTGGTAAACGGCGGTTTTTGCGAGTCCGATTTGAATGACGCGAATGGCAACTACAAAACGGGAGCGAAGCGACCGATTTCAACAGCGGAGTATGGCAAGCTCGTCGAAAATCGGTCGGTTCGCTCCCGTTCTGTAGTTGTGCCTCGTAAGAGCCTGGATCTACATCCCTTCGGCAGTGACAACAACGTTTTGAATTAGATGTCAGCCACGCTCGCAACTGAAGACGTACTAATCATCGAGACACCTGAGCGTGTGCCGCTTCACTTCGCTCTTGCCTCCATCGGCAATCGCTTTCTGGCGTGTGCTATCGATCATGGATTGCAACTACTGACCATCGCCATCGTAGGAATAGCCTTCATCATCGTTGCGAGCTACTCGAGTCTTGAAGGTTGGCTCACCGGCGCACCGAAATGGGTTTACGCCGTGATGATTGTGTTGTTGTTCTTGATCTTCTCAGGCTACTTCGCATTCTTTGAGTGGATTTGGAGTGGCCAAACGCCTGGCAAACGCTGGTTGAAGCTACGAGTGATTCGCGAAGATGGACGCCCGATAACATTCTGGGAAGCGACTGTGCGAAATCTTCTTCGCACCTTCGACATGATGCCGGCGCCGTTCTACTCGATAGGATTAATTTCCGTTTTCGCGAGCTCTCGAGATCAAAGAGTCGGCGACATGGTTGCGGGCACAGTCGTAGTTCGTGAGCGCGAGGCGGAGGCCCCGGCCTTCGCGCAAGTGTTCGCTTCTCCCGTCAGTGATCCTGCGCTTCGCCGCTCGTTCAAACCCGTAAACTTCACTGCGGATCTAAGCAGCCTGACTGAACCTGAAATACAGGTGGTAGAGACTTTTCTGCGCCGACGTTGGGATCTCAGTGATGTTCCCAGACAGTGGATGGCGTGGAGAGTGTCGATGCCGATCCTCTTTAAACTGCGACCGGCCTATGATCTTGAGACGTTTACTTACGAAGGCTTTCTCGAAGAACTTCTACATCGATATCTCGCCACACACCGTTTCTCACAATAGAAACTGTTAAGGCCGCAGATTTACGTAGATAGGCACAGATCTGAAAGCTTCTGCGACGTCCGATCAGTGCCGATTCCGTGTGTATCTGTGGCGCGTTTTTATTTTTGACGTTGTTCTGTTAGGCTCTCAGGTTTCTGAGACGAGCAATATTCTCTACTGAGGAGAGCAGTATGGCTAAGGAAGTTTTTATTCTCGGTGGCAAACGGACTCCGATGGGCGAGTACGTCGGCGCTTTAAAAGAGATTTCAGCGATCGATCTTGGCGCTATAGCCTCTCGTGCAGCACTTAGCTCAACAGGCGTCAGTGCCGACGAAATAGATCACACTGTTTTTGGAAATGCGTTGCAAACTTCAGGCGACGCGATTTATGGCGCACGACATGTTGCGTTAAAGGCTGGTGTCCCGTTTCAACGGCCTGCTTTGACGGTTAATCGTCTCTGCGGTAGCGGAATTCAATCGATCGTCTCCGGCGCGCAGATGATCCAACTTGGTGAAGCATCTACTTGTTTAGTGGGTGGCATGGAATCGATGTCGCAGGCGCCACACGTGATTCGTGGCGCGCGCTCAGGGTTCGCACTCGGGCAGGGTGCTTTGGAAGACAGCCTGATGGTCGCGTTGCTCGATACCTACTGCAACACACCGATGGCGGGAACCGCTGAGAATCTGGCACGCAAGTATGAGATCTCGCGTGAGAAACAAGACGAGTACGCCCTGCGATCACAACGTGAAGCTAAACGTGCTTTGGATGCCGGTTATTTTGCGCAAGAAATCGTGCCGGTGGAATTGAAAACACGAAAAGGCGTCACGCTGTTCGAGCACGATGATCATCCTAGACCTGAAACCACTATCGATGTATTGGCAAAACTGAGACCAGCATTCGCGAAAGATGGTTTTGTAACAGCAGGTAATGCTTCTGGAATTGTCGATGGTGCGGCAGCACTCGTTATCGCTGACGAAGAATTTGTAAAGCAACGCGATCTCGCGCCGATGGGACGCATCGTGAGTTGGGCTTACGAAGGAGTCGAACCTGAGATTATGGGTATCGGTCCCGTTCCGGCCACTCGTTCTGCACTCGCCAAAGCAGGGTTGAACTTGAATCAGATTGATCTCGTGGAGGTGAATGAAGCGTTCGCTGCACAGTATCTTGCCGTGGAACAAGAGCTCGGCTTGGATCGAAACAGAACGAACGTTAACGGTGGCGCCATCGCACTTGGTCACCCGTTGGGAGCAACTGGAACGAGACTCGTGCTAACACTTCTTCATGAGCTTCACCGACGCGAAGCGCGGTATGGTCTGGCAACGGCATGCATCGGCGGCGGACAGGGAATCGCGATCGTGGTAGAGCGCTTGTAAACTGAATAGGGCATTACGCCGCTGTTACTTTGTCCCGATTTTCCGATCTGATCCAAAATCTTGTGCAGAAATGCGTCGATAGGTAAGACCAAAGCGTCGCTACGATAGCCAAATCACTGGTTTTTAAGACGGACATCAGCGGTGGCGCATTCGGCACAGTGCTTGCGAAATTTTTATCTGAAACGACCTTCTCTCCCCGCTTTTATCCGGCGGAATTGGTCATAAAGATTTAATAGGTCGTCTGAACACTTGAACTTGCGAAATACCACTGGAGCGTGATAGAAATCGCGCCTTGCGTTAGAGCGGTAACCAATTTCTGTTTTCCTTCAATTGCATATTTCAGTAACTCTCAGTTTGAATGCCCATCTGCGCTGCTCGCGGGGACGCGGTGCGCTTAACGTCAACTCTATTTTCTTAAGGAGTTCCCCAGCTATGTCGAAAATTGCAAAGCTGTTTTTTGTATCTGTGATTGTGCTCTGTTTGAGCGCGGTCGCATTCGCGCAGTCCACCACGACGGGCGCGATTGGTGGTGTCGTCCAGAATCCGAATAAGGAAGTCGTGCCCAACGCTGACGTCAACGTCAAAAGCCAGGACACGGGTAAAGAGGCCACTGCTACGTCGGACGACCAGGGACGATTCAAGGTAGTGAATTTACAGCCCGGGTCCTACACCCTTACGGTGAATAGCGCCGGCTTCAGTGCATTCACTCAACAGAACATCGTCGTTGAAGTTGGCCGCGAAACGACCCTCGAAGTCAGTCTTAGTGTTGGCCAGGTTACCAGCACCGTGGACATCAGTGCTGAAGCGCCTGTTATCAACACCACTCAGCAAGACTTTTCAAACAATTACAATCAAACATCCATCAACGAGTTGCCAATCAATGGTCGTCGTTGGTCCAACTTCGCCTTGCTTTCGCCAGCGGCCGTTCCAGACGGAACGTTCGGTCTAATCAGCTTCCGCGGCATCAGCGGACTGCTGAACAACAGCACGGTCGATGGAGGCGATAACAACCAGGCGTTCTTCGCAGAAGAGCGTGGCCGCACTCGTATCAGTTATTCAATCAGCCAGGCTGCGATTCGTGAGTTCCAGGTGAACACCTCGAGCTACTCAGCCGAATACGGTCGCTCAGCTGGCGGCGTAGTAAACGCAATCACTAAGAGCGGAACAAACGAGTTCCACGGAAGTGCTTTCTACTATCAACGCAATAACAAGTGGGGCGCACGAAATCCATTGGCTGTGAAGAGCGAGTTAATCAACGGAATCTTCACACCGGTCGGCTACAAGCCGAGGGATGTGCGACATCAGTTTGGTGGAACCATCGGTGGTCCAATTGTGAAGGACAAGGCGTTCTTCTTCTTTAGCTACGATCAGCAGCACAGAGATTTTCCCGGCTTGTCGATTTTTTCCAGCCCCAGTTTTTTGAACCTGAGCGCGGCGAATCGCACCCTGCTAACCGACCGAGGTCTTACGTCGGCGCAGATCGACAGCACGTTGAATTTCTTAAACAGCATTTCGGGACCGCTACCCCGCACGGGTGATCAAAAGCTTTTCCTTCCCAAGCTCGACTGGCGTATCAACGACAAGCACACGTTTACTGCCAGCTACAACCGTCTGCGTTGGGACTCGCCTGCCGGAATTCAAACGCAGGCAACAAACACTCGCGCGCGTGACAATTTCGGTGACGACTTCGTCAAGATTGACGCTCTGAATATGAAACTTGCGTCAACGATTACGCCAACCCTGCTAAACGAATTTCGCTATCAGTGGGGCCGCGACAACGAGTTTCAGTTTAGTCAGCCGCCGTTGGCCGGCGAGCCGACAAATTCGATCGGTGGCAGATCGCCTCAGACATTCATTACCAATGGATTGTCCTTCGGAATTCCCGAGTTTCTCGAGCGAGCCGCCTTCCCAGATGAACGACGGAACCAGTTTGCCGATACCGTCACCATTAGCCAGGGCAATCACACGATTAAGTTTGGTGCCGACCTCAACTTCGTGAAGGACATCATCAACAACCTTCGCTTTTCGGGAGGTGAGTTCAACTACACCGGCTCGACTGCTCTCCCTGACTTCATCATGGACTATGTGAACTTCCAGACTAACGGAGCTATCCGTGCCTTGAACACGAACATAGCGGGAACTGCGCTACCGGGCTTCTGTCCTTCGGTGCAGACGACCGGCTCAAATATAACTACCGTGGCTAACCGACGTACTGCCGGAAAATGTTACGCGGGTGCATTCAATCAGGGATTCGGCGTTCTCGGTTTGACGATGAAGACCACCGACATCAACTGGTTTGTTCAGGACGACTGGCGCGTAAATCCGAGACTAACTTTGAATCTGGGTCTCCGCTATGAATACCAGCGGAATCCGGAAGCGGTGAACGTGAATCCAAACCTGATCCAGACACACAACATCGTGAACGACAAGAATAACTTCGGACCACGTGTTGGCTTTGCGTTTGATGCAACGGGTGACGGTAAGACGAGTATTCGAGGTGGGTGGGGTATCTACTACGGTCGCGTGATCAACTCGACCGTCTATAACGCGCTGGTAAACACCGGTGTGGGTATCGATCAAGGTCAGCGTCAGTTTAGCTCGGCCAACAATAATCTGCCGACGGCTTGTACTGGAACGACTCCGGCAACAACCGCAAACAATTGCGCGTTCCTGCCAATTTATCCAAACCTGTTGTCGGCCTCGAATCCACCAATTGGTGCGATTCAGTACTTCTCAGACAAGTTCCAACTGCCACAGATTCATCAGTGGGACTTGATCGTTGAGAGGGAAATTGCGAGAAACACTGTTGTGTCGGCGTCGTATCTGGGTAGCTTTGGAAATTCGCTACCGAACTTCGTCGATACCAACCTCCCGGCTCCGTCGCGCCTGGTCAGTGTGCCCCTTGTCGGTGGCCAATTTAATGGCCAGAACTACGTAACTCCGATTTTCACTGGTCCAAGACCAAACACCGCTTTCGCACAGCTGACGGAGATTCGGAGCGATGTTTTCTCGAAATATCACGCGCTGGTTCTGCAAGCTAATCGACGCATGACCGATGGTTTGCAATTCCAAACCAGCTACACATTGTCAACCGCGCAAGACAACGGTCAGAGCTCAGTGACGTTCACTTCGAACAATCTTCCGTTCAATGCGTTCGATCAGTCGGGTGAAAATGGTCTGTCCAACTTTGACCGACGACAAAAATTCGTGGCCAGCGTCGTCTACAGTCCGAATCCGTTTGATAGCGGTGCCGCAAAGCACATCTTTAACGGTTGGACCCTTGCGCCGATCCTGAACGCTTTCTCCGGCGCTCGGTTCACTGGAAATCTTTCCGGCAGCATTTCACCGACCGCTTTCGGATTTAGCTCTACGCAAACACCTGGTGGCGGTAATAACGGTTCTGGTGGTTCATCCAGATTCGCTATGTTGCCGCGCAACTTCTTCAAACAGCCGAACATCTGGTTTGTCGATATGAGACTGTCGCGCAGGTTCTCAATCACAGAGAAAACTAAGGTCGAGTTTCTTGCCGAAGCTTTCAACCTCTTCAACCGAACTCAGGTGACGACTGTGCAGGCAAATATCTATAACTACAGCACAACTGGTTGTCCGACCGGCTTCGCACAGTGTCTCGTCGCGAATGCTCCGTTCGGCACCACCACAGGTGCTGACAGTACGTTGTTCCGCGAACGCCAGATCCAGTTGGCTGCGCGTTTCGAGTTCTAACGTCAGTTTAATCTGGGTGAACTTCCCGGGTGTGCTTCGCAAGGAGCACACCCTCTTTTGTTGGAACCGCCAGGACTGAAAGAAGACGGGGAGAGAGAGAGATGGGGAGACGCGGCGACAGGTGATTCTCCGCGTCTCCATGTCGCCCCCTCTCGATGTCTCCCCGTCATTATTCAATCGGCGCTCCCGAGTCCTTCCACGCTTTCCAGCCTCCAGCCATCGAGAACACGTTCGTATAACCCATTTGTTGAAGTACGTCGGCGGCAAGCGCTGAGCGATATCCGCCACCGCAGTAGAGGATCAATTCGGATGATTTGTCGGGAACGGTCGCTTCGATATCCCGTTCGATGATCCCTTTCCCAAGATGGATTGACCCGGCAGCGTGACTCGCGTCCCACTCGTTATCTTCGCGAACGTCGATGAGTTTGGTGCCGGGATTCGCGGCCATCCGGGCCTGGGTGTCGGCGACCGTAACTTCACGAATCCGACTCTTTGATTCGTTCACCAGTTTCAAGAATCCTTCAGAATGTTTCATGTTTGCCTCGTGATTTCCGCATCAATGGGTAGTTTGGTTGAATTCTCGCGAACGATTATAATGCCCGTCTTTCGAAAGCACTTAAATCTGTCGTTATGTTCGACACACTTCAGTTTGTCGTGAACTGCGCCATCAACAACTTCTACTAGTATTCGTCGAGCAGTTGACGATCGCGCATCTCACGACAAATTGAAGTGTGTCGAACATAGTGTGTCGGACCAGGAAGGAATTTACTAAATTGGCTGAACAGTTTGATGTGGTGATTATTGGCAGTGGTCCAGGTGGGTATGTAGCCGCCATTAGAGCAGGGCAGTTCGGATTGAAGGCCGCAATCGTCGAGAAGGATAACCGGTTAGGCGGAACTTGTACTCTGCGAGGCTGTATTCCGACGAAGCAGATGCTGATGTCGGCCCATATCTACGAGAAGATGCAACACGCCGCGGATTTTGGTGTGCAGGCTTCAGGTATTCAACTGGCCTTTGCCGATGTTCAGAAGCGAAAAGACAAAGTCGTTCTGAAAAACGTAAAGGGCATTGACTACTTGATGAAGAAAAACAAGGTGACGGTTTTTAAGGGAACCGGCAAGCTCGCATTGCCTGGAAAAGTAGACGTTACCGACGCCGAAGGTAAGAAGCAAACTTTACAAACTAAGAACATCATTATCGCAACTGGATCCGTTGTTAGGCCGATTCCAGGCTTTGAGACTGACGGAAAACAGGTCGTGAATAGCGATCATATCCTTGAACTCAAGGAGGTACCGAAGTCTTTGATCGTGATGGGTTCCGGTGCTGTCGGAGTTGAGTTCGCGTCCGTCTACTCGCGCTTTGGAGCTGACACCACCATCGTCGAATTGTTACCTCGCCTGGTGCCGCTCGAAGATGAAGAAGTATCGAAAGAGCTGGAGAGAAGTTTCCGGAAGCGTGGTATTAAGTCGCAGGTCGATACGAAGCTCGAAAAACTGGAGAAGACGGAAACAGGCGTACGCGTTACTGGCAAGACGTCGAAGGGAGAGAACTTCACTCTCGAAGCGGAGATGCTTTTGGTTGCGGTCGGTCGGATGCCTTTCACCGAAGGGCTTGGCCTTGAGGGAACCAAGATCAAAGTAGACCGTGGTTTCATCCAGGTTGATGAGTTCCAGCAAACCGCGGAGAAAGGTGTTTATGCCATTGGCGATGTCGTGCCCACTCCATTGCTCGCGCACCTTGCATCGAAGGAAGGCATCGTAGCGGTCGAACATCTCGCCGGACGCAAAGATGTGCGGCCTATCAATCTACGACTGGTGCCAAACTGTACGTATTGCGATCCGGAAATAGCTTCAGTTGGTCTGACTGAAGCGAAAGCAAAAGAACAAGGTTACGACGTCAAGGTCGGGAGGTTTCCGTTTTCGGCTTCCGGCAAAGCTCGAATTCTCGGAGAGGAAGAGGGCTTTGTGAAGGTTGTTAGCGAGAAGAAGTACGATGAAATTCTGGGCGTGCACATCATTGGACCACATGCGACCGAGTTGATTGCCGAAGCTTGTGTTGCGATGCAACTTGAATCAACGGCCGAAGAGTTAGGCCGGACAATGCACGCGCATCCGACAGTTTCTGAGGCGGTGATGGAAGCCGCTGAAGGTGTACATGATCTCGCGGTTCATATCTAACCGAAACAAATCATTTGTCATTGGAGATTTGAGATTTCTCATTTGTCATTTTCATCATGAGTGATCCGAAAACAACTGAAAAGGCAAAGCCACGGAGACGCCGACGGCCCGTGCGTCCTCGCTTTCAGATGCGCGTGAGCACGAAATATGCGCCGCGCAAGATTGTCGAGGGCAAGTCGCTTTCGTGCACTAGTGAAACGAGTCTTACGCCACAGCAGTTGCTCGAACTGTATCGCTATCTAAAGCTGACACGACTCGTCGAAGAACGGCTCGTTAATCTTTATCGACAGACCAAAGTCGTCGGCGGTGTCTTTCGTTCGCTGGGACAGGAAGCGACTGCGGTTGGCAGTGCATACGCTCTCCAGCCGGAGGATTTCGTTACGCCGTTGATTCGTGACCTTGGCGCGGTGCTCGTGAAGGGCATTCAGCCGCGCGACATCTTCGCGCAATACATGGCAAAAGCCTGGGGTCCGTCCGGCGGAAAGGACCTTAACATTCACTTCGGCGACATGCAGAAGGGATTCATTGGTCCAATCTCGCATCTCGGCGACATGATTCCGGTAATGACTGGTCTGTTGTTAGCCGCGCGTATGCAGAAGAAGAAGTTTGTCGCGGTCGCGTATATCGGCGATGGTGGAATGAGCACAGGTGCTTTTCACGAAGGATTGAATTTCGCTGCCGTGCAACGACTACCGCTCGTTGTCATCGCTGAATACAACCACTACGCGTATTCCACACCGACGAGTTTGCAGACGGCCGTGCACGATCTTGCTGAAAAAGCATCCGGCTATGGAATCCCTGCGCACATCGTTGATGGGAACGACGTCATCGCGTGTTACGAGGTGACGAGGCAGGCGGCTGAATACGCGCGCCGCGGCGGCGGTGCAGTGCTGATCGAATCCAAGACGTATCGTCGCAAAGGTCATGCGGAACACGACGACCAGCGTTACGTTGCAGCTGGCGAGATCGAGTGGTGGGAACAGAACAACGATCCGGTAGATCGTTTTGAGCGATATTTGTTCGAGCACAGGGTCGCTAAGAAGAAACAACTCGAAGAGATTGTTGCCGACGTCACACGGCTCATTGATGAAGATTGTGCCTGGGCAGAATCGTCGCCGCTGCCCGATGCAGAAGTAGCGGCTTACAACGTCTTCGACAACAACGTCGTGCCACCGGCATTCCGGCCAAAGGTTTTGGAATCGTAAAAAGAAAATGTCCACAGCCGTCAAAAAAGAACACAAATCCGCGCGGCCTGAACGAGGTGGTCAGGCAACGATGGTCGAAGCGATTCGACAGGGAATTTGGGAAGAGATGGAGCGCGATCCGACGGTGTTCGTCATCGGCGAAGACGTCGGAGCCTATGGCGGCGCTTTTAAAGTCACAGACGGGCTTATTGATCAGTTTGGTAATGAGCGAGTCATCGATACACCTATCTCTGAAGGCGCGATCGTTGGCGCCGCTTGCGGCGCTGCGTTGATGGGCATGAAACCGGTGGCCGAGTTCCAGTTTATAGATTTCATCTCTGCCGGATTTGATCTTTTAACTAACTACGCAGCGAAGTGTCGCTATCGTTGGGGTGCTGGAATCTCTGCAGTGTTCCGTGGGCCATGCGGTTCAGGCGTCAGGGCAGGTCCGTTTCATTCGCTGAACGCAGAATCGTTCTTTCTCAATACCGCAGGGCTCAAAATAGTAGAGCCGTCGACTGCTTACGACGCCAAGGGATTGATCAAAGCGGCCATTCGCGATCCTGATCCGGTCTTGTTCTTCGAGCATAAAAAGTTGTATCGCCTGCCGCGACTGCGTGAAGAACTTCCGGCTGATGATTACATCGTAGAGATCGGAAAAGCTCGTGTTGCTCGCGAAGGTCGAGATCTGACGATCATTACGTTTGGCGCGATGATGTTGACGGCACTCGACGCAGCGGAAGAACTCGAGAAGGAAGGCCTGGACGTCGAAGTTCTCGACTTGCGCACACTGGCACCGTTGGACAGGGCTTCCATACTGTCGAGTGTGCGGAAGACCAACAAAGCGATCGTGCTGCATGAGGCATCACGCACCGGAGGCATCGGGGGCGAGATCGCGGCGATCATCGCTGAAGAGGCGTTTGAGTGGCTCGACGCGCCTGTGCTGCGAATCGGATCGCTCGATACACCCGTGCCGTATTCACCGCCACTCGAAGACTATTACCTGCCGCAGATTAAAGATGTAATTGACGCGGCGCGAAAGATGGCAGCGTACTGAGTTTGCTGTTTCGGGTCTTAGATTGTGTGCCCTTGCCGGTGACCTTGTTAGTTGAATAAGGCTTACGAGTGACGGCGTTGGACCAGGCGTTTGAGATTTGAGATTTAAGAAAGGGAAGAACAAAAAAGTCATGCCTAGATTTGTCATCGAACGCGATTTACCAGGTGCTGGTAGTCTGACACCTGAGCAACTGCAAGCGGTTTCGCAGAAGTCCTGCAACGTTTTGCGCGATCTCGGTCCCCAAATTCAGTGGGAACACAGTTATGTAACTGCTGACAAGATCTATTGTGTTTACCGCGCTGAAAACGAAGACTTGATACGAGAGCATGCTGCTCAAGGTGGATTCCCAGTAAATCGCATTTCAGAAGTCAAAAGCATAATCGATCCCACTACCGCCGAGCCGCTGGGCCGGTCAGCGGGCGACGCAGCGTAACTCAAGCGAGGAAACAACTGGAGACGAGATGAGCACTGAAGTGGTAATGCCGCAGATGGGTGAGTCCATCGCGGAGGGAACAATCACGAAATGGCTGAAGAAGGTCGGCGAGCGCGTCGAACGTGACGAGCCTCTGTTTGAGATCTCAACGGACAAGGTTGATGCCGAGATTCCATCACCCGCGGCCGGCACACTGACGGAGATCCTGTTCAAAGAAGGTGACACGGTTGAGGTAAACAAAGTAGTAGCAGTTCTCGACGGTGATTCAGCCGGTGCAGCAGCGCCGCCGGCAAAGGAAACAGAACAAGCGGCCGAACCACCAAAAGAAACTCAACAGGAAACTGTGCCAAAGGCGACCACGGAGGAAACTCCCAAACTCGAACCACCACCGCCACAGGTCGAACCAAAACCAGAACCAGCTCGCACGCTGCAGCCAGTCCAGTCTGCCGCTCAACCTGGGGCCGCTCGTGCTGCTGAACCAGCGAAGGCGGATGCAAGAACAACATCGCAGGCGCCCACAGCTGAAGAATTACGCCGGACGAAATCAAGTCCTCTAGTGCGCAGGATTGCTGAAGAGCACGGTGTCGACATTACGAAGCTCGAAGGCACCGGTATGAGTGGCCGTGTCACGAAGAACGACATACTGAGCTTCATCGAATCCGGCGCTGCACCGGCGCCAGCAGCAAGGCCGGCGACGCCCAGCGTAAGCCCGGCTCCTGTGCCCGAACCGGTCGCTCCACCGCCGCCGAAGCCTATCGCCGGCGATCGTGTCGAACAGATGAGCGTGATACGAAAGAAGATTGCTGAGCACATGGTTTTGTCGCGACGCACTTCCGCCCATGTCACGACGGTCTACGAAATTGACATGACGAAGATCGCGAGGCTTCGCGATCAAAATCGAGATGCTTTCGCAGAGCGAACCGGTACGAAGTTAACGTTCATGCCTTTCATCTTTCAGGCAGTGAACAGCGGGTTGCGAAAGTTTCCAATCTTCAATGCGCAAGTCAGCGGCGATCAGATTATTTACAAGCAAGACATCAATCTGGGAATGGCCGTCGCTCTTGATTGGGGTTTGATTGTGCCGGTAATCAAACGGGCCGACGATCTGAGTCTTTCAGGGTTGGCCCGTGCCGCCAACGATCTCGCAGATCGCGCGCGTACGAAGCAGCTGAAGCCGGACGAAGTAGCTGGCGGCACCTTCACCATAACCAACCCTGGAGTGTTCGGTGGTCTGTTTGGAACGCCCATCATCAATCAACCACAGTTGGCGATTCTGGGTGTTGGCAAGATCGAAAAGCGGCCCAAGGTGTTAACGACCCCAGAGGGTGACGACGTCATTGCTATTCGCTCGATGGCCTATTTCGCCTTAAGTTTCGACCATCGGGTTATCGATGGCGCAGACGCTGAAAAGTTTCTTGCGTACGTCAAAGAACTACTCGAGGCGGGCGATTTTAATGTTTAACTTCTAACACTTTTGGATCAATCACATGGCGTTCGGCGACGACTTGTTACGAAGTTGTCGCCGAAATTTTTTATAGAAAGCTCTCCGTATTGCGATAAAGTGGTGATTAGATGAAGAATGGTTGAGCCTATTGACTTACCTTCTACGAAGGTCTAAGACAAGTCATCCGCAAAAAAAAGAATCTGCGGCAGCGAGGATACGTCCCGCTCAAATGGACCAAACGACGTGAGTTCTATGAACGTCATGTTTACCAAAACTAAGGAGAGTAAATCGATGGTATTCACTAAATTCCGACTATTTCCCCTGGCAGTGTTAGCTGCCTGCATCTTTATCTCCTCGGCCTCTATGGCAATCGCACAAGATAAGACCAACCCGGCTGGCTCGCGAACTGTCGCTAGCGGTCAGAAGATGAAGATCAAGGGTGTGGTCACACGACGTGACGCCGACACGTTCACGGTTCGCGACCTGAATGGCGTGGATACCGTAGTGCGTCTCGACAACAACACGAGTGTAAAGACCCACGGTGGTTTTCTCCGTGGTGGAACCAACTACCAACAAACAAACATTCTTCGCGGCTTGAACCTCGAAGTTGAAGGACGCGGCAACGGTACCGAATTGGTCGCGACAAAGATTCGTTTCAATGAATCCGATATGCGCACCGCGCGTGCAGTTGAATCGAGGGCTACGCCGCTCGAAGAGCGAGCGACAACCACCGAGTCGAAGCTGACGGAAGTTGAAGCGAATGCGCAACGCATGTCAGGTCAAATCGAAGAACTAGCAGCGGTTTCTAACGCAGCTCGCGGCGGTGCCAAAGCAGCACAGGCAACAGCTGATGCAGCAGTCGCCGGCGTGAACGCAACGAACGAGCGTATCTCTGCACTCGACGATTATGAACCGCAAACAGTTGCTGCCGTGAATTTCAAGACCGGCAGTTCGATTTTGTTGGCCGACGAAAAAACGAAGCTTGACGACATTGCCACCAAGGCACTGAATGCGAAGGGCTACGTTTTGGAAGTCTCCGGTTATGCCGACGCCACTGGCAGCATTGCTCGTAATCGAGCACTGAGCCAGCGCCGTGCAGATGCTGTTATTCGCTACCTCGTAGAAAATCACAACATCCCACTGCGTCGTATCATCACGCCGTATGGATACGGTGAATTGAATCCAGTTGGTGATAACACGTCGAAAGAAGGACGTGCACAGAATCGTCGCGTCGAAATCAAGCTGCTTGTTAACAAGGGCCTGACGACGGCAGCGCCGACGATGAATCCTGGTACTGGCAACTAGGTTATTTCCGGAGTGCGCTAGTTTAGAGCAACTCCGCGGAGGTAAACTGACACCAAAGAGCCATGAGTCATGCCGCTGGTTGTGTGGCTGAATAAAACAAGTGCCAACCCGGCGGCATGAAGATTGGTTCGATGACTGTCATGAAATTGAGAATCAGGGGAAAATTTTTATGGCCGGCACTTCTCTCCGGAGTGCTGGCCCTTGTTTTGTTTAGCGGGTTTGCGTCTGCTCAATCGACGCGGGATCTACCGCCACCGCCGCCGGTTCCGAAAATGAAGCCGACGCCCACCCCGAAGCCACCTGAAAACGAAGTACTCGATGTTGTGCGCGTTACTTCGAATCTGGTGATGGTCCCAGTGTCTGTGACTGATTACCAGGGTCAGGCGATTCAAGGATTAAAGCTCGAAGACTTTCGTCTTGAAGAAGAAGGTCGTGTGCAGCAGATTACTGAGCTTGGTGATCCTGAACAGGTTCCGCTAGACATCGCATTGCTGTTTGATATCTCGAGCAGTGTTAGTCAGAAGGGTTTCTTCCAGTTCCAACAAAACGCCGCAGCGGCATTTCTGAAGCTCGTGATGAAACCCGCGGATCGAGCGGCGGTGTTTGGGATTGCGGGAACGCCTGTTCTGATTCAACCGTTATCATCGAGCGAAGTCGCGGCGACAAAAATCGTCGCCATACCGCCCGCCACGACGCCGGTGCCCACAGCCTTTTATGACACGGTTGTCGCTGCGGCCAATTATCTCAACGAAAACTCGCCAGGGAAGAATCGAAGAGTGATCATCGTGATATCCGACGGTGACGATAACTTCAGCGAGCGGACAAAGGAGTTGTCGGTAGCAGCGTACCAACAATCTAGCGGTCAGGTTGCGACGGTGCCGGTGAACCCGGGAAAAACTCAGGGAACACAGACGGACGCGCAGAGAACAGAGTCGGCGTTGCAGCGAGCGCACCGAATTGCAGTGCAGTATGTACAGCAAGTTGTCCAAAAGGCCGATGCGACTTTTTATTCAGTCAACCCTGGTGGTCCATCTGTGCATATGAACGTAATGGCGAGTCGAGCACAGACGGGAATGCAGACGGTGGCAGATGCGACTGGAGGTTCCGCGTTTCTACCTGATTCGGATAAGGATCTTGAAAAAGTCTTTCGTCAGGTTGCGGCGGAATTGCGTGGCCAGTATTTGCTGGGGTACTACGGAGATTCTGAGGCGCCTCCGGGGCAATTTCGTCACATCAAGGTCGTGACACCCACGCGGCCGGAGTTGAAAATCAGGGCGCGGCAGGGGTATTACGCGAAGAAGCCGCCGACGAAGTGAACGTTGGTCTTTGATTCAAAGCAAAACAGTCATTACCGAAATGCGGTAGCGTCGGGCTTGGATTCTATGCGCCATAACCGGAACTAGGACCCGACGCTACCGCGTTTCGGTACTGACTGTTTTGCCACGACGTAAACTAGGACCCGACGCTACCGCGTTTCGGTAATGACTGTTTTGCCACTACGAAGCGCAAAGGACCAAATACCAAGCACCAGCAACTTACCTCATAATCAACAACACATCCGTCAATCTATTGATCACATTGAGTAGCGTGCGGCCTGCGGCGTCAAACTGATTGTTGGCTGCTTGTTGCTCCGCGGTAGCGGCACCGGCGGCACTACCTGCCAGCTTGATGTAGTACGGCTGCAGTTCAGGCGTTCCTCTGAAGTCAATCTCTAACTTGTCGAGGCCTTCGCGGACGTTTCGAATGCTGGTCCTCACTACGGTCTTGTTCTGTTCTGCCTGCTGCAATACGGCGGGTGATGCCTCATTTCGCTTAGCGGCCGCATCGACGCTCTCCAATCCTTTCGCCACGCCGCCAAGTAGATAGATAAACCGCGACAGTGTCTTGATTTGTTCGCCGATGCGCATCGCCCCCGAGTTACGCACAACAGCGGAGCGGTCGGCCGTACTGGTCGTCGTTTTAGTGGTTGCTCGCTTTCGTGTTTGTGCCTCCGCCGTAATGGGACTGCAAATCAGGACGGCTAGTAAGGCCAGTGTTAGACGTTTCAAAGTGTTCTCCTCAATAGCTGTTTTCAATTCAACCTAAGCCGGTCACCACGCGTAGTCAAGTGGACCAGCAATTGGACTCACAGATTTTTACAGATAAACTCACATTAGACCAAAAGCATAACGTTTTCTTTTTCCTTCTGTTCTGATCTGCATTCATCCGTGAAAATCTTTGACTCAAAATCCGAAATCGCTATCACAACTCGAACCTTGTTAGAATGACGCCAATCCCGCGTGTCTGGTTGCACTGTGAGCAAAAGAAAACTAGCAGTACGGCGGCTCGGTCGCGTCAGTTATGAACAGGGCCTGAGCATACAAAAAGAAACTGCGACTGGAGTTAAGACCGGCAGCCAACCAGACACGCTCTTGCTGTTAGAACATCCGCATACGTTGACAATCGGCCGTCGCGGCGACAACTCGTCCGTCCTGCTTTCCAAAGACGAACTCGAGCGACGTGGTGTGGAACTGTTTGAGACAAACCGCGGCGGCAAAGTCACGTACCACGGTCTGGGCCAGGTTGTCGGATATCCGATAATCAATCTCAGTCCACACCGAGAAGACATTCATCGTTACGTCAGAGATCTGGAAGAAGTGTTACTCCGAACGATGCGCGATTTTGATATCGAAGCATTTCGCATTGAAGGATTGACAGGCGTTCATACGAAGCGGGGAAAGGTAGCAGCGATCGGCGTCCACATTGCGCGGTGGATTACGACGCATGGCTTTGCATTGAATGTGAATACGGATTTGAGTTACTTCGACCTCATTATCGCCTGCGAGGGCGAACCGGTCACGTCGATGGACCAGTTGTTGAAGCGCGAGGTTTACACCGCTGAAGTTGAGGATCGACTGGCGATCAGATTTGCGGAAGTGTTTGAAATGGAGTTGTCAGCTTAAAACTTAGAACTTGGTGCTTTGTGCTTAGTGCGTTGTTACTTAGTGCTTTGTACTTTGTTCGATCTTTCGTAACGTCGGCTGAAGCACAAAGCACAAAGCACAAAGCACAAAGCACTCATTACCATGCTAACTCTCAAACTAATCAATGCAGCACGTGAGCGAATTCGTGGACGCGTACATCACACACCAATAGTTTCGTCGCGTCTGTTTAATGAAGCAGCGGGCAAGCAGGTGTATTTCAAATGTGAAAACCTGCAACGCGCGGGCGCTTTTAAGATTCGGGGCGCCACCAACAAGATCCTGTCCCTGACTGCCGACGAAAGAGCGCGTGGCATTGTCGCGTTCTCCTCAGGCAATCACGCCCAGGCCGTTGCACTCGCGGGCAAAGAGGCAGGTGTTCGCGTCGTTGTCGCAATGCCTGACGACGCGCCAAAGATGAAAGTGGCTGCGACGCGCGCGTACGGCGCGGAGATCATTTTTTACGATCGACTCAAGCAAGATCGTGAAGGGTTTGCTTTGGACCTGGCCGAGCGGCAGCAGCTCGTGATGGTGCCACCTTACGACGACGATCTGATCCTCGCCGGACAAGGAACGTGTGGACTTGAGCTTGCCGAAGAAGTTCCCGAGCTGGATGCTGTCCTCACACCTTGCAGCGGTGGAGGCTTATTTGCCGGAGTGGCAACTGGAGCGAAGGCACTAAATCCGAACATTCGCTGTTTTCCGGTTGAGCCTGACACTGCTGACGACACACGGCAGTCGTTCATCAAGGGCGAAAGAGTTTCGATACCTCCTCCGTTGACAATCGCGGACGGTTTGCGAGTACAGATTCCCGGCAAGATCACTTTCCCGATTCTTCAGGAAGTTGCGGAAGATGTGTTGACTGTTTCTGATGATGAGATTCGGGCAACGATCGAATTCATATTGTTTCGAATGAAACTTCTGGTCGAGCCTTCAGGTGCTGCGGCCGCGGCGGCAGTGTTGTTCAAGAAACTGCCTGACGATGTAAAGAGAGTTGGAGTAGTTCTGTCGGGCGGCAACATCGATCCCGACGTGCTCGAGGGCATCGTTAAAAAATCGGCCGCAGATTTACGCGGATGACCGGGCAGCAGGAGCTTGGAAACCACCGACTTCACGTCGGTGGTACTTCAATTTCAGCCTACAAGAGGCTCGCCCAACACTTCCGAGCGCTTCGCGCGCCGCATTTCAACGAGAGCGTCGCTAGGTCGAAATTGATCTGCCACCAACGTGAAGTCGGTGGTCTCTTCAAAAAATTCCGAACCATTCCCACCGATTCAGTAGTTCTCCGACTCCGAACGATGCGAGGTTAGCCAGGACGATCGCTCCGAAGTCGCCCCACATTGAACCTCGCATTTCACTTCTCGATCCAAACGCAAGCCAGAAGAGAACACATTCAACGACTGGCGCGAATGTTTCAGCGATCAGTAAATAGGCTGCACGCGAGTAGTTGCTAAACAACATCGGCAGAACAAGCACCACTATCGGGTACGTGCAGGCAGTCAGCCAGACGCCGGCCAATATTTTCCGTTTCAGAGGATGACGTCTCGATAGTCCAACGATCAGAACGGGAATCTCGACAGCGATAGATAAGAGGTAACCAATTGGAAGGAAGCGCCAAAGCTCACTAGGGCTTGGCTGTTGGAGGAGAAGAAGGTCCACTGATGTCGTGTCAATCGTCGACAGTATCGAACTGTCAGTACCGAGACGCGGTAGCGCCGGGAGACTGTTCATTGTCAGGCCCCATTAACGGAACCCGGACCCGACGCTACCGCGTTTCGGTACTGACTGTGCTGCCACAGCGTTGCGCATTACAGCATCTTCAGAAG
>JBKPMX010000196.1:0-19170 GCA_046765655.1 Acidobacteriota bacterium | reverse complement strand
CGACTTGCATGTCTGAGGCACGCCGCCAGCGTTGATTCTGAGCCAGGATCAAACTCTCGTTATAAGTTTGTTCTCTGGAACATCATCAGATACTGGTTACTTTCGTATTCAGTTTCGATAATGACTCTTTCGAGTTTTGTACGCGAGCTTTATCGCTCGGCGTTTGACTCTCAAAGTAATTGAAACGGACACGCTCTATCTAGTTTTCAAACATCAATTCCAAATTGTCTTTGGATTGCCCTACAGACGAACTAAACTCGCCCCAAGCAAACGGGGATATTAACCAACGACCCCCAACCTGTCAAGCCAACTAACCCATTTAAGCGGATTATTTTGCAGACTAAAAAGCGCCGCCTGCTCCGATTCACTTTCGGAGAAAACGGCACATAGGATTTCGTGCTCTTCAATCCCCGCAATCCTCAAAAAGAGGAAAGCGCATTATAGGGAGATTAATCTACTTGTCAACTACCTCAACAAACTTTCTCAATTGCCTGAGGTTGTCCCTTTAACTTGGGCGAAGCTTAGATGCGTTAGTCATTCTCGCGTTGCCTGTTCTTTTCACTTAACGCCGACGCCTGTCACGTGGAGCAACCGCGGGAGCGTTCACCTTCAAAATTCCTCGAGCGTCTTTGTACAAACTGTATTGAGCGTCTTTCACACCACCGGAGTCATCCTGAAGTCGTAACACGAAACTCTTGTTGTCTCCCTGCCCTTCAACTTTTGCTGGTAAGTAACCCGTCAGATCCGGACTTCGATAAGCGGTGTAGTGCTCCTGACTTCGCTTGTCGTATCCAAGCACGTAAATACGATCGAAATCAGGTTCGTCTAATGAATGCGGTTGGTTAGAACTGCTCTTCTCGAGGATCAACCAGCTACCTGGCTTTGATTCACGACCACCATCCTTATCTGTTGATGAGTTATTGTCCTTACTGTCTGCATCGAGCCGTTGCCATGCGACAAACTCTCTGCCCGTTCGATAGAAAATTATGTCACTTGGAACGGCAAGTTCGACTTGCTTTCCATAAATCCAACCTGCGGGTGCTGGAGAAATCGCCGGAGGTAATCGCACCTTGTACCAAAGCTCGTTCGTTTCTTCCGGTTCAGTCGACTCATCATTCTGCCTGTTGTTGTTCGCTCGCGTTCCCGGCTGCGCGCTGCCTGCTTTTGGTGCCACGTCCGTCTCGATTGACTCAGAAGACTTCGGTTTGGCGACTCGTTTCCAGCTGATGATATCGAACGTAGATCCGCTATCGAGGCGCATCATGATGTTGTCGTTGCCGCTCCGATCCGGAGTCAATCGCAAATTGGAGCTCGCCCTCAACTGACCTGACGCTTGTGCCGAGATGCTCGAATCCTCCGCCGCCAGTTTCTTCGCCGCTTCAAGAACGTCATCAGGCATCACATTGCGCGCTTCGATCCAGCCTTCCGTTTTATCTTCGTCGAAAGCCTTGACGCGTAGCCAACGCTCTTTCCTTGTGTTGTCATTCGGATCTGGAACGTCTGTCGACTCGAGAATTTGAATGACATCACCACGGTTAACCTGCAGTAGATCCGCGGCAACAACAGCCGTCGAACTTCGAATCTGCGCTCGCCGTGCAACAACCACGCCGGTCCTGCTCCGTTGCGCTAACGTACTGCAACCGGCAAATGCCATCGCGAAGATAATTAGTATTAGTTTGACTTTTCTCATTCAGTACTTATCGTCGATATCCTAAAGATCTTAAGAGCCGCATCTGATCGGTCGTTGGATGGTTTGCTATCTTCAGATCGGTGAGTCCGCCTTCACGTTGTAGGAAAAAACCGTATTGCCCGAGGGTCTGATCCAATCGCAGTGTCTGATGTCCTTCAACATAAGACTTCAACAGCTCTCGGGTCGCCGGTGAAAATCCCAGCACCGACATTATAGCTTCATTCGCATCGACTGTCTTAGATGCATATATGTTGAAAAGACTGCCGTAGCGATCCGACAATTTCGTTTTGCCAGCGCTTTCTGTTCGAACGAGGAGATCATAAAGAAAAGCTACTAACATCGCTTTGTCGTATACAGCGGACGACGCACCGGTCCAACGTCGTTCCGATGCTTCAATTAACGACAACGTATCGGGCTGAGAACGGTACGAATCGTAAACCCGCGCGAGTGTATTCAAGTATTCGTCAAAACTGATCACCTTCAGATCAACGGCAGTGACGAGGGCTTGATACAATGTGAACCCTTCGAAGAACCAATCATAGTCACGCTTTAGGCTCAGACTGTTTGGTACCCACAAGTGCAGAAGTTCGTGCGTGAAGATTACCTTTAGCTGACCGATCCAAGTCTTGAAGTTTGCCGCAGGATTGATCAGCAGCAACACCGTGGACCCACGCGTCTGGGCCTGCCATGTGTCTGATCCTTGCTTTGGCAGTGGCGCTAGAAGAATCCGAACCCTCGGCAGTCGAAATCCGGTCAGCTTCAAATATTGCTTCAGAACCTGTGTCGCTGCCTCTATTAGCTTTGGTTCACGGAATGGCCAATCTCCCGACAAAGCAACATCAAGTTGCACCCCGTCTAACTTCTTTGACGCGGTTCGGATCGAAGGGCCAACGGTAATGACGGCATTTGTTGGATCGTTAATAACAGAATCGAATGCTTTGCTCGGTCCCATGAACTCAGGCAGCTGCCATTGATCCGGCAAATCAAAACGCAGATCGATCGGGCCATCATTCTGCACGTCCACCGGCAAAAGATCGGCCATCATCAGCACGCCGCCTTGAACGGTAAGCCACGAAACCTGTGCGGGATTAGCCGCACTGTCTATAGCCAAATGGATTTCATAAGTGACCGCATCAACCGGACGATCTGCTTGAAACACACCGGAAGAGATTTTCTTGATAGCAACCGGATCGGTGTCACCGGAGCGAAAATCCTGCACGCGCTCGCCGAGACCTAAGGTGGTTCCATATGAATTAATGAATGACCAATCCCTGTGAGGCTGGCGTGCTCGGATGGTTATGCGGACGATGTCAGGTTTTGAAACCTGAATGTTAGCTTGTGAATGTTGGAGCTGTGCGACCGTAAATGATCGCGCCCCTAAGATGAAGGCAAAAAGAACTGCAAATTTTAGAGTGGCTTTAGCAAGCCTCGGTAGGCATTGCTCGTATCTGATTGGGTAGGACAAACGCAACAAAGTGCTTCTGACGAGATTGCCTTTGTCGAGGTGCTCCAAGTGAAATTTCCTTGCGAATCGCGGAACTCTAGCATAGCGACAAATACAGTGACCAGTAGATTCAACAAGTCACTCGGGTGGGTCGACTTCCTAACTGGCTGTCTTACCGTAAAAATCTTACGGGCACATTAGTTTCGTAAGACGACGGCAACGCTCGCGTTACCACCGGTCGGTGCAACGCACGCCGGTTTCCGAGGCTGTTTAGCGGCCGTTTGAGCCTGAGATTCAAATAAAATGAACTGGCGTTTGTCGCGAAACGTATCTCCGCTAGGTTATTCGCGGTTGAAATCGTCATTTGGGCTCCGGAAGCGCCGGATTGAGTTTGACAGCCCACTCAGGCGCTTCCTAGAATACGGCTTGTTCTTAGCCGCATTCTTCCCTTCTTGGCCCGTAACCTTGAGGAATTTGCCGTGACCCTGGTCAAGATAATCGTTATTACTATCATCGTGATCCTGAGCATCCTGCTTTTCGGTCGCTTTTACTTTTAGCCGAACGGCAATATGTGCAGGCCCTCTGCCGCGCCTTTTACCCTCAGTTTCATTTCGCGGGCTCAACGTTCATTCCTTAGGCACCGTTCGCCTTTGAGCGTTGCACTTCTGTTGCTGCTTGCAAGCCTGCCGCTGATCGCGCCGGCTCAAACAGGTCCACAGAAAATTAACGATGACGACGACGTGGTCCGCGTTAGTACGGAACTGCTGATGTTTCCGATTAGAATCCGCGATGGAAAGGGGCAAGCCGTTGCAGGTTTAACCGAAAAAGATCTGCGTCTGACCGATAAAGATAAGGCCATATCAGGGCTTTATTTTAAGAATGGCGTCGACCGCGTCGCTTTAGTGTTTGCCCTCGATAGCTCAGGAAGTATCCAGGATGTGATCTTTCAGCAGCGCGATGCTGCAATTGCCCTGTTTGATCGCTTTAACGATAGATCAAGCATCGCAGTACTCCAGTTTGCAGAGACGTCAGATTTAGTTGTCCCCTTCAATCGCGATTCCTCAGCCGCAGCTGAAGGATTCCGCTTTCATTTCAGACACAATCAAGGCACCGCAATTTTTGATGCTGCGGCGAAATCAATCACCGCGTTTGCGTCATTGCCAAAGGTTCGCTCTGAACGGCAAATCGTAATCCTGATTAGCGATGGGCTGGACAATGCAAGTTCCATTAAACCAAACTGGGTAATAAGTCAGGCCGTCGAAAAGCGCATTTCGTTTTATGTAATCCACTTACCGCTATTAGAGCCCCGAGATGGCCGACTCGCCGTACGCCCGCCATCTAGGGGTTTTCGCGATCTCGCGGAAAAAACCGGCGGGAAATACTTTCTCATTCAAAACGTGCGACAAGTACTATCTTCGACTCCGATCGATCTAACTCCGATCTTCAGAGCGATTGAAGAAGATCTCAAGAGCCAGTATCTTCTTGGCTTCTACATCAGTGAGTCATCGAAAGACGGGCGCAATCATGTTTTTTCGCTCAGTCTGCTCCCAGCAGGTTTGAAGTATTCCGTCGGGTCATTGGGGTATTCACGTGAACATGAGTTCCACGTTCAAACGCCAGGTCCGGCAACGAAGTTAGTTCAATAAAGTACGCAAGGTAAAGTTTCAATCGGATGACTAATCAGAATAATCTTCGACAAATCCGCCGCGCACTAATCAGCGTGTCAGATAAAACTGGCCTAATGGAGTTGGCCAACGTTCTAATCAAATGTGACGCAGAAATTATAAGTACGGGCGGAACTGCTCGGGCGCTACGTGCCGCAGGGATTCTAGTACGCGAGGTTTCAGAACTAACCGGCTTTCCGGAAATGATGGACGGACGAATTAAAACTCTTCATCCTCGAATTCATGGTGGCCTGCTGGCGATACGCGACAACGTGGAACATGTGGAGGCGATGCGCGAACACAATATCGATGGCATTGACCTCGTAGTGGTGAACCTCTATCCATTCGAGCAAACGATCGCCAGAGGAGGCGTGAGCGTGGCTGAAGCGATTGAGCAAATCGACATTGGTGGGCCAGCGATGATTCGATCCGCCGCGAAGAATCACAACGATGTAACTGTTGTGGTCGCGCCTGAGCAGTACGAACCCCTCATTGCCGAACTAAATGAAAACAGCGGATGCATTTCGTTTGATCTAAGGCAGGCTCTCGCCGCGCAAGCCTTCGCACACACTTCAAACTACGACGCAGCGGTCGCCAATTATTTCGATCGGATTACAGCTGGAGGTTCCGACGACGAAACCTTGCTTCCGGCTCGCAAAACTCTTCGACTACGCAAGCTCAACGATTTACGTTACGGCGAAAACCCACACCAGGCTGCCGCTTTATACAGTATCGACAACAATGCGGCGGCAACCGGCACGCTCGCTTATTCACAACTTCTATCCGGTAAGGAGATGTCCTTTAATAACTACGTTGACGCTGAAGCAGCGTGGGACCTCGTTTGCGACTTCAGTTCGCCGGCTTGCGCAATTATCAAACATACCAACCCGGCCGGTGTTGGACTGGGATCGACGCTGGCGGAGGCATATAAGAGAGCGCTAGCAACCGATCCTGTCTCGGCGTTTGGCGGCATCGTGGCTTTTAATGAACGCGTTGACGACAATGCCGCACACGAAGTAACGCAGATATTCACAGAAGTAGTAATCGCTCCCGAATATGACGAACAGGCGCTCGAGATACTTCGAACCAAAAAGAATTTGCGTGTACTACAGATGGGATCGACGCGCGGCGCATCGACGGTCCTGTATCGACAGATCTCAGGCGGGATGCTCTTGCAAACTCCGGACGATTACAAAGTCACGGAAAAAGATTTGAAAGTCGTTACGGACAAACAGCCATCGGCGGAAGAGATCCAAGCACTCTTGTTTGCCTGGATTGTTTGCAAGCATACGAAGTCAAATGCGATCGTTTACGCGCGGGACGGTCAAACAGTTGGAGTCGGCGCCGGCCAGATGTCGCGCGTGGATTCAGTTAAGATTGGCGCGATGAGAGCGAATCTTCCGCTCGAAGGATCCGTTCTCGCGTCGGACGCATTCTTTCCATTTCGCGATGGATTAGATGAAGCTGCCAAGCATGGCATCACCGCTGTCATTCAACCTGGAGGTTCTGTGCGCGATGCTGAAGTAATTGCAGCTGCAAACGAACTCGGGCTCGCGATGGTATTTACCGGTACTCGTCATTTCAAACACTGATTCAAGGGGGAACTACATGCGGCGGTCTGTTGCACTGGTAATTGGGGTTTTGATGTTCGCAACGCTCGCAGTGAACGGGCAAACAGGTGGAGGACAAACTGGCACTCCCAAAGGCAAGACGCAGCGCGTGCGTTTTGCGCGTGGAAGGACGACAGCAGTTCTGCACGGGAGTGTTGTTCGAGGCACTCAAGATCGTTACATTCTAGGTGCACGGGCTGACCAAACTATGATCGTGCATATCACCTCGCGTGAGAAAAACGCCGTGTTCACGATCCTTGGTCCGGATGCGACGGCTCTGCAAGGTACCGAAGAAGGTGCGGACGCAACGGATTGGACTGGTACATTGCCTTTAAATGGCGACTATTCGATCTGGGTTGGACCAACAAGGGGCAATGCGACGTATACACTGGAAATAACGATTCGGTGACAGAGTGCGGGTTGGGCAAATTCGGCAATTGGAAGGGAGATCAGATCTATGAGCGAGAACGAGAACTCGTTAACTAATGACACCGCCATTCGCTGCCGCTACTGCGGCCAGCGCAACCAAGTTCGAGCGGATGCGCGTGAGGCTCGGTGCGGCCGTTGTCGCCTTCCACTGTCGGACGCTTATCACAAGAAGTTCTCTCACCTCGACAAAGATCAATACATTCATCCAGCGGACCGAAGAGCACTGACAGCATTGAAGGCAATTCCCGGTATTGACAGCGCTTTGAAGAAACTGCTTGCAGTGACAGGCGAATCCGCAATACGCGTGATCTTCACAGCGAGCGCGGTGAAGATTACACCGCAGCAATGTCCGGACCTTTACGCCAAGTTGCAGATCGCCTGTAGCACGCTAGGCGTCGACATGCCTGACTTTTATGTTCAGCAGAATCCGGTGATGAATGCATTCACCGGCGGCGTCGAGAAACCGATCATCGTGCTCTACTCACAATTGATCGAAAGGCTCACCGACGAAGAGGTTCTCGCAGTTGTCGCGCATGAGGTAGGGCACATTCATGCCGAGCATGTGCTATATCTGACCGCTGCGCGACTGATCGAGTTTCTCGCAACGCGCGCTGTACTCGCATCACCGTTAACTTACATCGTGAAAGAACTGTTGACGCTTAGTATGCGCGCGGCACTCTTGGCCTGGGCTCGACGCGCTGAACTGTCGTGCGATAGAGCTGCACTCTTAGTAACGCAGGATGCGGATGTGATCGGACGCACGATGATGAAACTCAGTGGCGGTACATTCGCGTCGCGTGTCGATTATGATCAGTTTCTCGCACAAGCACGCGATTTCCAGAAGAACTACGACGAGAAGGCGATCGATCGATTCTGGGCCGATGTCATAACTTCCGGACTGAGCCATCCGTTTCCCGTTTGGCGCGTCGCTGAGGTAATGGAATGGGTGGAGAGCGGCGAATACAAAGCATTGATGAATGCGCCGGAGAGTGCCGCCGCGTAAATCTTGTTTTTTGGAAACCACTTCTTCGGCGGGGTGATCCTAAACCCAAGCCGAACCCTTGAGACTGCACATGCTACTCAACAACAAAACCGGAATTATTTTTGGCGTCGCTAACAAACGTTCTATTGCGTGGGCCACAGCGCTTGCTCTCAAAGAACATGGCGCACGGCTGGCTTTCACCTATCAAGGCGACCGATTGAAGGAGAACGTCGAAGGCTTAACCAGTGAATCGATGCCTGATTCGTTGCTGCTGCCCTGCGATGTAACAAATCAGGAAGAGGTTGACGAAACCTTCAAACGTATCAGACAGGAATTTGGCCGGCTGGATTTTTTAATTCATAGCATCGCCTTCGCACCAAGAGAAGCACTCGGTGGCGAATACATGGACACGAGCCGTGAAGCTTTTTTAACAGCGCTCGAGATCAGCGCATATTCCCTGCCCCAACTCGCACGCGTGAGTGCGCCTTTGATGACTGAAGGCGGCAGCATTGTCACCATGTCGTACTACGGCGCTGAAAAAGTAGTCGCCGGTTACAACGTGATGGGCGTGGCGAAATCGGCGCTTGAATCGAGCACAAGGTATCTCGCAAAGGATCTCGGGCCACGCAATATCCGCATCAACGCGATCAGCGCTGGACCAATTCAAACTCTTTCCGCACGTGGCGTCTCAGATTTCAGCACAATGTTGAAGCACCATGCCGAACGCGCACCGCTAGGGCGCAACGTCGATCCGCGTGAAGTAGGCAACACAGCTGTGTTTCTGTGTAGTCCATTGTCGTCGGGAATCACCGGCGAGGTGATTTACGTGGATTGTGGCTACAACATCATGGGTATTTGAAACGGTTGTAGAAGATGGCAAACGACAATTCAGAATTGAGCAAACCTCCCGGCTCCACTCAAGACGAACAACTACTGGAGAGCCCGCGGCCTGACGAGTTCACTCACACGGACACGTGGCGGGTATTTCGGATCATGGGAGAATTCGTCGAGGGCTTTGACGAACTCGCCACTTTAACGCGCGGCATTTCTATATTCGGTTCTGCTCGGTCAAGCCCTAATGATCCGGATTACAAAGCGGCCCAGGAAACCGCCGCGTTACTTTCACGCGAAGGGTTCGCCGTGATTACCGGCGGGGGCCCAGGCGTCATGGAGGCAGCGAACCGTGGAGCTTTTGAAGCAGGTGGACTGTCGATCGGGTGCAACATCGAACTGCCCTTTGAACAGAGCGCCAACGCGTATCTCACACGCAGCTTAACTTTCAAATACTTCTTCGTCCGCAAAATGATGTTCGTGAAATACAGTCTCGGGTTCGTGATCTTCCCCGGCGGCTTCGGCACACTTGACGAGTTATTCGAGGCGCTCACTTTGATTCAAACAAAGAAGATTCGAAACTTCCCGGTGATCTTATTCGACAGCAATTACTGGAGAGGACTCCTTGATTGGATCCGCGATTACATGTTGCCGCAAGGTAAGATCAAAGAAACCGACATGCGCTTATTTCAGATCACAGATTCACCGGCTGAAGTTGTTGAGATCATGAAGCGCAGCCAAGGCACGATTGGCGATGAGGTTGCCGATATAGAGGAAGATCTTTACCGATTGCCTTCGCTCGATAGAATACAAAGCTAAGACCGACGCAGCAGATCCACCGATTACACAGATTAATTGTTAGTCAGCGTGTTGAGTATTTGAGCCACTCGTCTAGTCTCGCGACTCCTCCTAGATTCGAACCACTCCTCTAGCTGTAAGTAGCCTAACGATCAACGTCGCTTTCTATAAATTGATCGGTCTAATAGGTGGATCTGGTTTTAGTTTTCGCGGAGCCAACGAAGATAACGTTCGGAGCCAGCGACTATCGGCAGCGCCACGATCTCAGGCGTGTCGTAGCTGTGAAGGGCGCGGACTTCACGCTCGAGTTCATCGAACCGAGCGCGCGTGGTTTTTATGAGCAGGAGAATCTCAGGCTGTCTCTCAATCTTTCCTTCCCAGCGATAAACCGATTCCATCTCCGGAAGTAACTGAACGCAAGCAGCGAGGTGCGCGCCCACGAGCATATCGGCCAGCCTAATCGCTTCTTCACGGTTCGGGGCTGTAATCAAAACGACGATTGCATCAGCCGTATCTGACATAGAAACTCAGATGCCGTGATTCACTCTGCATCCTCATCAACAATCCCGCCCGTCAAAGGCGTGGTGTCGGCACCAAAAAATGCGCTGTAAACTTCCTGTGCTCGGTCGATATCGCGCTCATCAACAAAGATCACTGCACCTTCCGAGGTCGACGACAACAGCGGAGAAAATGCGTCTGCTCCACCTGATTTAATCGCGGAACGTACGCCATTCTTGTGCAGAATATCGTTCACCATTTCGGCTTCAGCAGGCGAGCCGAGCCTATGAAACACCACGAACTTCGCTTCACTGCTGTCGCGACCAGTGTTGTCAGGTGTCAGCTTCTCGACGAGGAGAGCATGATCATCTGGACACCGCGTAATTCCGGCTTCGTATTCAGCTTCACAGACTGGACAAAACATAATAGTCCCTCAACAAGCTACAGATTCTTGGTGCTTTGTACTTTGTTCCTTGTACTTTGCCTGAATCAACCGCAAAGTACAAAGAGCGAAGGACAAAATCCTCTTACGATGCCTGCACAGCGCGTTCGAACGGTATCTCGTCAAAATGGGTCATGAGTTTGAACGCGTGAAATCGCTCGTTAATCTCTTTGTGCGTTAACCGGCGCACTCGATTCGTGCCAAACTCTTCAACATTAAACGACGCCATCACTGATCCGAAAATCATCGCCCGCCGCATCGCTGCTTCGTCGATGGTTTGCTGGCTCGACAAATAACCCATGAATCCTCCGGCGAACGTATCACCAGCGCCCGTTGGATCGAAAACTGATTCCAGCGGATAAGCTGGGATGGCGAAATAGTTTTCACGGGTGAACAGCGCCGCGCCGTATTCGCCACGCTTCACAATTAACGCACGCGGGCCCCACGACAAGATTTCCCGCGCGGCTTTGATGAGATTTGGAATACCAGTTAACTGACGAGCTTCAGCGTCGTTGATGATAACGACATGGACGCCCTTGATCGTTCGCAACAGCGAATCGCGCGTGTGTTCAATCCACAGATTCATCGTATCGAGTGCGACGAGCTCGGCATCAGGCATTTGTTCGCGCACCCCGCGCTGAAGATCGGGCTGAATGTTCCCCAGGAAAAGAAGGCGTGACTGCTTCGACGGCTCCGAGAGTTTTGGCTGAAAGTCGGCGAACACATTCAATTGCGTGTCGAGTGTGTGCGCGACATTGAGGTCGTAATCATAACGGCCTTGCCAGCGGAATGTTTTACCGTCAGGAATCCTTTCCAAGTCGGAGATATCAATTCCGTGTTCGTCAAATACGCCTTGCTCGGCTTCGGTGAAATCACCGCCAACAACGCCGACAATACTGACGGGACAAAAGAAACTAGCTGAGATTGAAAAATGCGATGCTGAACCGCCAAGCATCTTGTCGCACTTTCCGAAGGGCGTTTCTACTGCATCAAAAGCAACTGAACCGACAACCAGGAGAGACATGTTTTTCTATTGGAGTTTCGAGTTTCGAGTTTCGAGTTTTGAGTTTTGAGTTTTGAGTGCCGAAGCTGCGTACTGCTTTCTGCCTACTGCGTTCTAGGGTGTAGCGCTGCGGCCCGTCGTTTTGAGCGCCGCCAGCTGTTCCTGCGCCTGTTTGCTGAACGGGCTCTCTGGATGATCCTTAACCAGAAGCGTCAGATACTCGCGGCCTAGGTCACGAAACTGTTCGGGTGTTAGCGTGCGTTTCTCTCCACCATCAAAGCTGATATACAACGAGGGCGACTGCTTGCCTTTACTCTCAGCCAGCCAAAGACTGCTCTGGCCAGCCATGAAAAGCACTTCGTCAATGCGCGTAAAGTTCGGATTGCCGGCGATGATTTCTTCGCAGCGCTTCAGAGCTGCGACATATGCTTTTTTCAATTTGAAATAGTTTCTCGCGACTTCGAGGTTGTGAAGCGAGTCTTTCTCCAGGTCCGGATCTCTCAATGTTGAAGGATCTGGTCCAGTCCGGACTGTGCCCTGCGCGTAAATCGACGGGACAGCCAGGAAAAGAAAGAAAGTGAACGTAATCCCGATTAATAAGCTACTTCTTCTCATAAATCCTCTTTTGGAGTCTCTTACTGCTGTCGACCATACTTTTTGATGATCGCTTCCAGCTTTTTTGTTGTCGCAGGCGGCCAAATATCAGGCGCTGTAAAGATAGCGTTTTTCAACGCCGATCCGCATTTGCATGTTCGATCTGTGTTCGCGAGCCGTTTTATCGCCTCACGCATGATCATTTGTGCGTTGCGCACATTCTTGTTCAGATACTCGATAACGGTTTCGACACTCACAGCATCATGGCCGGGATGCCAGCAATCATAATCGGTTACAAGCGCCAGCGTTGCATAACACATCTCCGCCTCACGAGCCAGTTTCGCCTCCTGAAGGTTAGTCATGCCGATGATATCCATTCCCCATGAGCGATAAACATTCGACTCAGCTACTGTCGAAAACGCTGGGCCCTCCATGCACACATACGTGCCGTTGCGATGAACATTGACCTCAGCAGCTTTGCATGAATCCTGAAGGACATCACCCAGCGCGTTACAAACAGGATGCGCAAAGGAAACATGGGCCACAATACCTTCGCCAAAAAATGACGACTCACGGACTCGGGCGCGCGTGCGATCGAAGAATTGATCCGGAATCACCATGTCAAGCGGGGCATACTTCTCCTGCAATGATCCAACAGCAGATGCTGACAATATCCGCTCAACGCCGAGTAGTTTCATCGCATAAATATTGGCGCGGAACGGAAGTTCGGTCGGTGTGTAACGATGACCGCGACCATGCCTTGGAAGAAAAGCCACGCGCTCACCTTCGAGAGTTCCAACGATGAAAGCATCTGAAGGATCACCAAAAGGAGTTTCTACTTTTATCTCTTCAACATTCGACAGTTCCGGCATCTGATAGAGCCCGCTGCCACCAATGATTCCAATCTTCGCCGTTGTCATACCGTTACCTTTCCACTCCTGAAGCTACCGCTTTCCATTTTCCGCCGCTCTCGATGATCCGGCAGACCGGTTCATCTGGATCGTGATAGAACAAACAGAGCCAGTTTTCTTCAACGGCCTTCGGTAACAACCGTTTCTTTGCTGCGAGAGTTTCGAGTGGAAAAAGATCGTAGCCCATGATCCACGGCAATCGAATGTGAGCCCTGGTCGGGACTAAATCAGCAAACCCGAATACAGTTTGGTCTGCTCGATCAAGTCGCCAACATTGCATCGATCGGTTGTGGCCGGGCTCGGTTTGCATTCGTAGCCCCGGCACCACTTCATAATCGCCATCTCTTACTTCCAACTGACCTGACTCACGAAGCGGAACCCAGTTATCTCGTAAGTAACTTGCGCGATCACGTTCGCTCGGATTGTCAGCATGCTCAAGTTCGGCTGCTGAGACAAAGTAACGCGCGTTCTTAAAAGTCGGCACAACGTTGCCATCGGTATTCGTTTTTGTGTTTCCGCCGGCGTGATCAAAGTGCAGATGCGTATTCACCACGATTGTGATTTCGTCCGCCGTGACGCCTGTTGCCGCTTGCAACGCTTCAGAGAGCGAACGCTCGCGTTCGATCCCATACATCTCAATGTCACGCGTGGTCCATTTATCGCCAATGCCGGTTTCAATCAGAACCTTTTCTACACCGGTGTCGACAAATAGGCAGTTCATGTTCAAGCGAATACGATTTTGCTCATCCGCCGGACACACCTGCGCCCATAGATTGCGTGGGACCACTCCGAACATCGCGCCGCCATCAAGGCGAAACTCGGTATCCGGAATGATCTCCACCCGGTAATCGCCGATTTGCATGAAATCCTATCCGAACGGTGATTACTAGCCCCGCTTCTTTGGTTGATTCTTAGCCGGTTGTGCTGTCTTCGACTTAGCACCAGGTGATGGCGCTTCTTCCGGCTCTTCTCCACCCGGTTGTGATCCTGGTGGCGCAAAGCCCGGTGGAAGCTGCGGCGCTGGCTGTTGTTCCGGCATTTTTACCTGGTAGTTCTCAGCAACCTGCACATGCGATCGGGAAACAATGTCGTCGAGGACCTTCTTTGCCTTCTCTTCTTCGATAGCGGCGCGTGCCTTTTCACGAGGAGGCTGCGGTGGTCCACCGAACGGCGAACCTTCACTGAAAAGAATGTGACGAGCATGAAGCTTCTCGACGGGCTTTCCATCTTGTGTTTCAGTCTTGCGCTCTTCAAGTTTGATAATGTGAAGGCCAAACTGACTCTGTACGATCTCGCTAATCTCGCCAGGCTTTAGTGCGTAAGCAGCTTTCTCAAACTCGGGAACCATGTCGCCTGGACCAAACCAGCCGAGATCTCCGCCTTTGTCTTTGCTGCCGTCGCTCGAGAACTCCTTCGCTAACTTTGCGAAATCTTCACCAGCTCTTGCGCGTTTCAAAACCTCTTCGGCTTGAGCGCGCTTTTTCTGGGTGGTGTCGAGCTCAGGATGTTGCGACAGATAGGAGTCAATCTCCTGGTCAGTGGCTTTCATCTTGTCGCGAAGTTTGTCGGCCGCATACTTCTGTGCCAACACGCGTGCTCGCTGTAAGAGAACTTGCAGCCGTACCTGCGGTTTTTGATCTAGTCCTTTTTGCTTCGCTCTTTCTTCGGCAATGTAGATGCGGCCGAGATTCTGCTTGAGCTGTTCCATCTGTTCTGGTGGAAGCTGCTGGGCGGCAAACTGCGGATCCTGTTTACGGGCATCTTCAATTAGCAAATCAAACTTTTGCTGGTTCGCCGCTTGTTTGAAGAAGTCGGTGACCTCCTGATCGGTAATGTCGGGCGTCTTCTCACCGTTCTCATCAAAATAGAACTGCGCGAGTACGCGTGCGCGTTGAAATTCAAGGGAGCGTCGCATGTCAGGCGCGCTGTCGATCCCGTGATTCTGCGCCTCTTCCGCCACTGCTAGTATCTGACGCACGTTCTTGGCAAATTCCTTACGCGCGTTTTCGTCAGATGCGAGGCGCGCGCGCATTTGAGGCGCCTGGTCTTCCGCTATCAGAGCCATATCAGCCGCAGACAAGTTAACGGCTTCTGCTTTCCGCGCTTTGAACTGCCAGTAAATCAATCCACCGGCAAACAGGATCGCGATGGCCGCCGCGATCATTGCTTTCGTTGTTGAGGTCAAAATAATTTCCTTTCTAAGAACACTCTCACAGATGCTGTACTAACTCGAGCAGGATGCCATTCGTCGTTGCCGGATGAATAAAGGCTACCAAACAACCGCGCGCACCAACCCGTGGAGTTTCATCGATCAACCTGGCACCTCGCTGCTTAAACTCCGCGAGCGAGGCACGAATGTCTTTTACTTCCACGGCAATATGATGGATCCCGGGACCCCTTTTGGAGAGGAACTTCCCTACCGGAGATTCGGGTGACAGTGGTTCCAACAACTCGACGTGTGTGTCGCCAATCGCAAGCATGGCCACGCGCACGCCCTGTTCGACAATCTCTTCAGTCGTATCGACTTCTAAACCGAGCACGTCTCGCCACAGGGCCAAACCATCCTCAACCTTGTTGGTAGCCAGTCCGATATGATCAAGCTTCATCGATTACCATTTGCGCTTCGCTAGTTGCGATGACCTCAGTGAAGGTCGTTTCAGTTGAATTCGCATGTTCGCCAGTAGCGCCGTCCTCGTCGTGGAATCACCGCCAACAAGTCTGCTGAGAACACTGGCCACACATAAGGCGACAGCAAAGTTCCCAATTATGCCCGTCCAGATGACGAACGTCGAACCCACAAAACCGCCCGAACCGTATTCTGGCATTTGTAGGTAGCTAAGCAGGTTGGCGACACAGAACAGGAGCGCAACTACCAAGATTGTTAACCGTCGAGCATTCATTTATCAGTGGTCGAGGAGGAATCTGGCTCCGAATTTACCGCCCAAGCCCTTGAATTAGTTCGTCTACGGCAGAATAAGGGTCTCTGCGCCGCGTTGCAACTTCATCCGCCAGCCGTTCCAGTGCGGCTGACGAAGTCTGGGAACCGATGGCGTCCGCCAGCAGCCGTTCGCGAAGCAACTCCACAATTCGCCAGCGCGCAATCGCGCGGCGACGCGTCCCACTGGTTTTGCCGTCCCGCTGTGTTTCGGTAAATCTGGCGATCGCGTTGGCGAGGTCCGAAATCCCACTATTTTCTGTGGCTATCGTCTTCACGATGGGAGGATCCCATTGGTCGTCACGGCTGGCCAGCGACAACAACGACTCCAGCTCTTTTTCTGTCGCATAAACGCCGTCACGGTCCGCTTTGTTGATCACAAAGACATCGCCAATCTCCATAATGCCCGCTTTAATCGCCTGGATGTCGTCGCCCATCCCAGGCACAAGCACAACAACAGAAACATCCGCCGCTTTGACTATCTCTACCTCGTCCTGTCCGACACCAACCGTCTCAACGATGATTTTGGAGTAGCCGGCTGCATCAAGAATGGCGACTGCATCAACAGTTGCGCGCGCGAGTCCACCCAGGTTGCCGCGCGTGGCCATTGAACGAATGAACACTCCTTCGTCGAGTCCTAACGTTTGCATGCGAATACGATCGCCAAGGATGGCTCCGCCGGAAAAAGGACTGGAAGGATCAACTGCTACGATTCCGACCCTCTCGCCTGCCTTTCGGTAAAACATTGCAAGCTTATCAACCAGCGACGACTTGCCGGCACCAGGAGCACCCGTGATCCCGATCACCAATCCACCACGGGATGTCTGATAGATCTGTTTCATCAAATCAGCAGAATCTGGTGTGGCGTCTTCGACTTTGGAGATCACTCGAGCTACAGCGGCCGCATCTCCGCTCTTAATTCGGTCTATCAGGCTCGAGTTTTGAGGGGACATAATCAGGCGTGTTTGAGCAACTCGCGAGCGATGATGATGCGTTGAATCTCGGAAGTGCCCTCACCGATGGTACACAGTTTTGAATCGCGCCAGTATTTCTCGGCAGGATAATCTTTGGTGTATCCGTAGCCACCGTGAATCTGAATCGCTTCTTCGCAAATTTTGACGCTGACCTCAGACGCGTAGAGCTTTGCCATCGATGATTGTTTGGTAGTTTTCTTTCCGTTGTCTTTCATCCATGCCGCTCGGTACATCAGTAATCGCGCTGCATCGATTTGCATTGCCATGTCGGCAAGCTTGAATTGAATACCTTGAAACTCTGCAATTGGTTTCCCAAACTGCTGACGCTCTTGTGCGTAGCTAACCGCGGATTCGAACGCTCCCTGAGCGATTCCTACCGCGAGTGCGGCGATGGAGATGCGACCGCCGTCAAGTATCTCCATGGCATTCACAAAGCCCAGCCCTTCTTCGCCCAAGAGATTCTCTGCAGGCACAAAGCAATCTTCAAACACCACGCTTGCTGTTTCTGAAGCGCGCAAGCCGAGTTTGTTTTCCTTCTTAGAAGGCGAGAAGCCTTTCATTCCTTTCTCAAAAACAAATGCGGAAATACCTTTGCTTCGGCTGGACCGATCGGTTACGGCCATAGCAACACAGGTATCGGCATGGATTGCATGTGTAATGAAGTTCTTCGAACCGTTGACGAGCCAGCCTCCATCACTGCTAACTGCCGTAGTCTTAGTGCCTGACGCATCAGAGCCGGCACTTGGTTCGGTGAGTCCCCAGGCACCTAAGTGTTTGCCGCTTGCGAGCGGCGCCAGAAACTTTTGTTTCTGTTCTTCAGTACCAAACTGATATATGTGATTCGAACAGAGCGAGTTATGTGCAGCGACTGAGATACCTACCGACCCATCAACACGCGAGAGCTCTTCAATGATCGTCGCGTATTCGACATACCCCATTCCGGCGCCACCATACTCTTCCGGGAAAAGCACACCGAGGAGCCCGAGTTCTGCCAGCTTCGGTTGCAGTTCGATAGGAAAGTGCTGCGATTCGTCCCACTCCATCACGTGCGGCGCGATTTCCGATTCGGCAAACTCGCGCACGCTCATTTTTATCTGTTGCTGTTCTTCAGTTAATTCGAAATCCATACGGGGATTCTAACCTTATTGGAGACGATTTTCAGAATTGAGCGAAGGAGTTGTATATCAATACGGGCGCTTTCTGGGTTTCGTGCGTTCTCGAGGTCTCGTGAGTCTTTTCACTTCAACATCGGACAGCAACCGCCAATAGCCGGTTTTCAGTTTCTCATCGACGAGAAAGCCGATGCGCACTCGTCGCAACTTCACCACTGAATAACCGATTAGATCAAACATGCGGCGGATCTGTTGGTTGCGTCCCTGGTGCAATGAGATTTCAAACCAGGAATTGGTGTTTGTCTCATCGAGCAGTTTGATCTTGGCCGGAGCCGTACGCGTCCCATCATCGAGAACAACGCCGCGGCGCAATCGTTCAATCGCCCCTTCGGGTGGCACACCCTTAACTTTTGCTTCGTAAACTTTTTCGACGCGATTGCGCGCGGCAGTGATGAAGTTTGTAAAGTCGCCATCGTTCGTAAGCAACAAGAGACCTTCTGTGTTGAAGTCGAGACGACCGACGGGATAAACGCGTCCGAGCGAAGGAGGCAAAAGGTCAGTTACTAGCGGACGGCCTTCTGGATCAGAGACACTCGAAAGGTAGCCTCGCGGCTTGTTAAGCAAGACGTAGACTTTCTGCTGTCCACTCAGGAGTGGATTGATAAGCTTGCCGCCTACTTTGATGTGGTCTTTTGCGGGATCGGCTTTGGTTCCGAGCTCAGTAGTAACCCTACCGTTAATCGTTACTTTACCGGACGTAATCAACTCTTCGGCGTGCCGGCGAGAGGCAATACCGGCGGCGGCTATCAGCTTTTGTAGACGCTGTTCCATGGCACAGGAGAGCAAATAAACACTACGAGGCAAATAAGATTGAAAGGCGGTTCAAGTCGACCAGGATATCCGAATCGAATTCACTATTCTGCTCCTGTTCTTGGCGTGTTATGACCCGAGATCCTTACATGCACCACGCGCTTTGTCGAGAAACCTTGGCATGCGATGACCAGGAACATTTGAATGTCGAGGGTGCGGTCCGGTGAAACAATGGGCAGATCCTTACCGAACATTCGATATCGCCCGCGGGCAAAAACGTAAGTTCCAAGAGCCCCTTCCATTGCGCTTAAGTGGCCATACGTTACTATCGCCGGCCATTTGCGCGGACGTCTATGCACAAAGATGTACTGCCCGTTAACTTTCCCAAGAAATCGCGTTGGCGAAAGAGCAAACACACCCCAGTCGCAATTGCCAACTGCACC
>JBKPMX010000195.1:0-15342 GCA_046765655.1 Acidobacteriota bacterium | reverse complement strand
GATCAACAACATCGATGTTCAGGCGCAGGCTCTGGCGAATCAGACCCGTGCTGAAATTCAGAATCTGACGATCAAATCACCGGTTGGCGAAGCGACCTTGCAAGGCACTATGGACGATTGGCGTGCGTTGCGATACCAGATGACCGTTAACTCGTCGGTAGACCTCACGCAGATTTCAAACACGTTTGAGACGAGCGCCGCACTGCGAGGCACCGGAAATTTCTCCGGCACTGTTACCGGTGAAGGCGACAAGTTCAAAGTTGATGGGTCGATTAAGTCAGATTCACTCGCGGCTGACGGTGTGCGGCTTCAGGGGCTGAACGCCAACGCCAGCGGTAACGTCCGGGGAAAAAATTATGAAATCAATGGACGCGCCGTAGCCGCATTGCTCAACGCGGGCGATTTCCAACTCGATACGCTGCAAATTGTCGGCAAAGTGATGGGGACCGGCACCGACTTCCGCTGGGTTGGTGAGCTGCGCGCGGCGGCGGAAAAGAGTTACGGAACAACAATCACCGGATTGATCCTGCGTGATGCGCGTGCCGAGATGAACGCCGGCGTGTTGACGGCTTCATCGAGTCAATTCGCAGCGAACGGTCTAGTGGCTTCAGGTGCGCGAGTTAACGGCATCACCGCGTCTGACTTAAGAGTGCGGCGCCAGGAGAACGTCACAGTCGCTAGTGTCGCAACCGTCAAAGCAGGCAACATCACCGCTTCGGGCGCACAAGTTAAAGGCGTCACAGCAAACAAGGTCGACGTCGTCGATAAAGATGGTGTCACAAACGTCACGGTTAACAACGTTCAGATAGGCGAGACGGTCGCAGCGGATGTAGCAGTTGGCAGCCTGAACATCGCGGGAGTGCGTCTCTCGGTTCGGAACCGTCGGATCGAGGGCTCAACCGCCGACATCGACGCCGGTAATATCAAACTCGCTGACGGTCAGGCCGAGAACGTGAAGCTCACCAAACCGGTGTTCGTGGTCGAACCCTCCGGCAGTTATCGCGCGTCGGCTGATCTGAGTATTGGTGGTGGCGTGCTGGGCCAAATCAGAATGGGCCAGGCGTACGCGAAAGTTGTTGCGACGAATCGAGAGATTCAGTTGAACGACTTCAATGCTGACGTGTTTAGAGGCAAAGCGACCGGCAACGCGCGGATTGCACTCGCGAAGAGTGGAGCGTCGCAAGTAGTAGCTCAATTCAACGGTCTCGACATCGCGGGGCCATTGACAGCAATAGCCGGCAGTCCTGTTCCTCTCACCGGACGCGCCACCGGTCGAGTCGATCTGAGCTTCCCAGGTACAAACTTCAAGCTTGCTTCCGGAACTGTTTCGACTCGTGTTTCTGCTGAGGCAGGAGAAGCCACTGCGGATCGAATACCGATTACGGGAGACGTCGCTCTTCGTGCCAACCGCGGAGTCTTTGATATCGAGCAGATGAATCTTCAAACCCCTGCGACAACCGTAAAGGCGACGGGCCAGTTCGCGTTTGAGAGCGATTCAAATCTGCAAGTCGATCTCAATTCAACTGACGCCGGTGAACTGCAAGCAGTTTTGATCTCTACCGGATTATTGAGTGATGTCGACGCGAAGTTGGAAGAATACGGAGTCACGTTAGCCGGGCCACTGGCCTTTAACGGCAACATCCGGGGAAAACTTACGTCGCCGGATATCAACGGTCGCTTCTCACTGGGATCGTTATTGATCAACGGAGAGGATGCCGGTTCGGTGTCGGCTGCTATAGCCATGAACTCAGCTGAGATGCGCGTCACTGAGGGGCGTTTGGCGGAACGAGATGGAGGTGGTGTGCAGTTCGCGTTGACTGCGCCGCGCACCGGCGAGAACAACACATCCCTTGAAGCGACCCTCGACAAGGTAAATGCCACAACCATACTTGCTGCGCTACGCACCACAGGTCAAGCGCCCCCTGCAAACCTTGCCGACACTACTTCAGACGTGTCAGGCCAGATCAAAGTGACGGGTATACCGGGCGCGATGAACGGCACTGCCGATCTTCGTTTTGGTCCAGGTCGGTTGGCCGGTGAACCACTCGAAAGCTTGGTCGCCCGCGCGACGTTCTCAGGCTCCGTAGTAAACGTCGAAACGGTTGATGCACGTTTGGGCGCGGGACGAGTTGTAGGAAATGGTAACTACAATTTGACGTCGAAGATGTTTGAGTTTCACGGACGCGCTGAAGGAGTCGACCTTGCGCGGCTGGGGGCACTGGCAAACCGGCCAGGTATGCCGGCCGTTACAGGGACCGCCAATTTCAATGCCGACATAAGCGGCAACGCTACTGCGGGGAACTTTAGTTCGTATCAAATAAAACTTGACGGTAACGCGAGTAACGTCACCATCAACGGACGGGCCGCAGGTGACGTTACGCTTGTGGGCAGAACTGAGAACCAGCAACTCAATGTCACGCTAACAAGTGGGCTGCTAGGATCCCCGCAAATAGTATCGGCGCAAGTGAACCTCGCGGGAGAACACTTACCTGCGAAGATCGAGACGACTCTCACCAACGCAGATCTTACAAACCTCTTCCGAATCCTTTTGCCTGACTCACGTGTGACAGTTGGTGGCCGCGCTAATGGAACGCTGCAAATCGCGGGCGACTTGTTAGATGAAGATGGCTACCTCTCTCTCGGTGGCTTTACTGGGACCGCGACATTCTCCGAACTTACCTTCCGCGTTGAAGACATTCAGCTCGTCGCGACCGCTCCGCTCGTCGTTCGCTTCACACCTGGAGAGATTGTGTTCGACAACGCTCGTTTCACTGGACCGGGAACAAATATCGCCCTCAACGGCACAGTCGCTACTGCGGCCAGTGGCACTCAGAATCTAAACGTGAACGGCAATTTAAATCTTCGCGTCCTCAACGGTGTTTCGCCCGACTTCTTCTCGTCGGGTATTGCGGATGTCGCGGTACGAATCAATGGCACTTATGAAGAACCGCGAGTAGTTGGAACGGCTTCGCTCGATAACGCTGCAGTTTCACTGTTGGTCGGCAACGAGAGACTGACAATCAACAACGTGAAGACCTTGCTTCGATTCACTGCCAACCAGGTTCAGATCGATACGTTCGACGGCGTACTCGGAGGCGGTCACGTAACTGCTTCAGGGGGCGCGTTACTTGAAGGATTTAACGTCTCGCGCTTCGTGCTCAATTTACGCGGCCTAAACGTGACGGTGCCGTTTCCTGAAGACTTCAGGTCGACCGTGGATGCGGAGGTCGAGATCCGCGGCTCTCAACGTGAACAAATCGTCAGCGGCCTGGTGAATGTACGGCGAACCGAATACACGCAGGACATAGAGCTAGCTGACATCATCAATGTTCGTAGAGAGTCGATCGAAGAAGGTGACGTCGATTTATCGTCAGCAGTGTTTAGTGACTTGAAGGTCGAAGGCAGGAACGCCCTTGTTGTCCGAAATAATCTCGCGGACCTCGTCGGTTCGATTTCGCTGACCCTCGATGGGCCAGTTCGTGATCCAATTATCGCCGGCAGAATTACAGCAACTAGCGGCACGCTCAATTTCAGAAACGATCGATACGAGATAACGCGCGCACTATTGGATCTCCCACCGACGCGAAATGCTGATCCCATATTGAACATCCAGGGTGAGTCGCAGATTCGCGGTTATCGAGTCATCGTGAGTTTGACTGGTCCACTGTCGCAGCCACAGGCCGCTGTCCGTTCTGAACCTGCTCTGCCGCAGGCGGACGTCGTCTCACTAATCACGACCGGCCAGCTATCAGACAGCGATACGAATAGTTCAGTGCTTGCGCAATCAGGTCTGGGAACCGCAACAAGTTTATTGACTGACGCACTAATCAACGCGCCGGCGTCTCGGGCTACGAACAAGTTGTTTGGCTTAACACGATTTGAAATAAACCCGATCATCGGCGGTCGGAGCGGAACGACACCAGCTGCACGGCTCACTATAGGCCGGCGGATTAGCAAGGAGGTGACGGTTACTTACTCAACAAACGTTACTTCTGATCCCAATCAGATTTTGGCGCTCGAATACCGCCTTTCAGATCGCATTTCGTTTCTCGCGCAGTATGAACAGGGCTCGACAAAAAGCTTAAGCACGCATAGCAACGTCTTCAATTTTGAGATTCGGTTTAGGAAGCGATTTTGAGCACAGGGTGGTAGGACATTGTCGTCGAGAGCGCCGGAAGTAGACTACATGCAGGAATATGTTATCGCGAACACTACCGCGCGAGGTCTGCGTTGCTTTTCCCCGGTTGTTCTACGAGTAGTCTGTTTGGTCCTCTTTGCAAGCTTCACCCTCAGCGTGGCCAAAGCGGCAGTATCCTCCTCGGGTTCCGAGGGGCGTATGGAAGATTACGAAGGCCGTTTGATCACTGGCGTCGAACTTACCTTTGAAGGCACTGCTGCCGACCCGGCAATGGAAGCCGAACTGATTTCCATTCTGAAAGTTGCCGCCAATACTGAATTCTCTGCAGTACGTGTTCGCGAGTCGCTTCAGGCACTCTTCGACTCCGGCAGAGTCGCCAATGCACGCGTCGAAATAACTGAAGAAGGTCCAGCGCGCACATCTCCAATCAAGCTACGCTTTGTTGTGCACCGACAGATCCTGATTGGAGATGTTCGGATTGATTTGGGTGCTGTCACAGGATCACCGATTTCTATCGACGAACTTCGCGCGCGACTGAATCTGATTCATCCGGGCACCAGATTGTCGAGACAGGTGATTCTCCGAAACGCCGATGAGATCCAGGTTTATCTGCGTGACCGCGGTTACTTTCAAGCCACTGTCGAGCCGGTTGAGCAACTCGACCCTTCGGGTACGCGAACGACCGTAACTTATCGAATCACTCCGGGTGAACAGTCGACGGTGTCTACATTCAATATTGAGATACCTGGTTTTGATTCCACGGTGGTTCAGCCGGATCTTAATTTGCGAAAAGGTGCGCCCTTTACTCGGAATGCCCTGGGAGAGGACGTTACCCGCATTCGAGATGCAATTCTTGCAGAAGGGTATTTGGCGCCACGGTTGGAGGACGCGCGCACGCAACGTGATCCAGAGAGCAACACAATTTCGATTCTTCTGAAGGGGACAAAAGGTCCGAAGGTTACCGTTGGTGTTACGGGATATGAGCTCAGCGCGAAGACACAGAAAGAACTCCTGCCAGTACTGCGGGAAGGGAATATTGATTATTCGGCGATCGTCGAAGGCGCCCGCAGGATTCGCAATCGTCTTCAAGAAGATGGCTACTTCTTTGCAGAGGTGACACCGGTTTGCAACGTTGCGAATGCTGCCGCAGACTTTGGTCCAAATAACTCCGAAGAAGCGTGCCAAAACCTGACTCCGGGTGCCTTGGCGGATCGGGCGGTCACCATTAGCTACCAAGTCGAGCAAGGCAGGCGATTCAAACTCACCGATATTCGCGTCACTGGCACGAACAAGTTGACGATCGCAGATATCGAAAACGAACTAAAGACTCAAAAGGCGTCTGCGATTGGCCTGATTCCGTACCTCGGATACGGACGTGGCTACACGAGTGTTGCGCTGCTTGAACAAGACCGCCGCACCGTTGAAGGCTTCATGAAGGATATGGGTTACAGACGTGCGCACGTGGAAGTGCTTGAGGGCGTCTCGATTAACGGCGACAACCTGATCATCACCTTCAACGTGACGGAGGGGCCGCTAACACGTGTGGCTGGTATCGAGGTAAAAGGTAATCGTATCTTCACAGAAAAGGAGTTGCGCGATGAATTCCACACCGTTGTCGGTGGCCCATTCTCGCGCACGGAAGCTCGTTTCGACAGTGATCGACTCGTCTCACTCTATGCACGACGAGGTTACCCAAACACACGCCTGGAATTCTCAGTGATCGATCTGCCTAAGAAGGGCGACGAGGAACAGGTTCGACTTGTCTACACGATCACGAATGAAAGTGAAAAAGTTTTCATTAACCAGATCATTATCAATGGTGTTACGGGCAGCGCTGGAACTCAGGAGAAAAAGCGCAGAGCTATTATGCGTGCTATTCCGCTCGCTGAAGGCGAGCCACTGCGGGCTGACCGTATCTCCGAAGCCGAACGAGAGCTCTATCTGACAGACGCTTACCGCCAGGTGGTCATTCACAGAGAGCAGGCTGGCGAAACTACCTCTGGGTTCAGACGCGAAGACATCATTATCGACGTTGAAGAGAAGCCCCCGAACGTGATGGACTACGGGGGCGGCTATTCGACCGACGCCGGACTGCTTGGTTTGTTTGAAATCAGCAATGTGAATTTCATGAACAGGCTGCGTCAGGGAGCGATGCGTTTCAGGGCGAGTAGGCTGCAGCAACTGGTGCGGTTGGAATATCTTGATCCTCGTTGGCTCAGATATCGAAAGAACGAATTTGCGCCGTTAGGGATAACCGTAGAGTACAACCGCGATTCGACCGTCACGCGATTTTTCAGATCAGCTATCGACCAGGGGACTAATGGAATTGTTCAGCGATTGGACGAAAATGGAAATCCAATCGACGAGTTTGGAAATGGTGTAAACGAACCAACTATTAACCGGTTTACGGTAACGCTTGAGACGCAACGTGTGTTGGATCAGAAATCACGCACGATAGTTTTTGCGCGGTACGCGTATGAAGACGTTCGCTTATTCAATCTGGAAAGTTTGGTGGTCAAGCCAATTCTTCAACCAGACAAGGCAGTGCGGCTGTCGCGTATTGGTGGATCCTTAGTGCGTGATACTCGCGAACATTGCGAGCGAACCTTCATCGGAAACCGGCGCATAGGTGAAGATGAAACACTTGGAGCTCCCGGTGAGATCTGTCGCTACAGCCAGACTGACGCAACGAGAGGCGACTTTTTCACTTTTGATTATGCGCTGGCGTTGCGGCAGTTAGGCGGAAATATTTCCTTCAACCGTGTCCAGGCGACTTACCGGCGATACTACAAGGTGAATCAACTGCGAGGAACAGTTTTCGCTGGAAACTTTAATCTCGGACTTGCGAACCTCTTTAATCCTCGAGACCGTGATGAGAATGGCAAGATCGATGAAGTTGATCTGACGTTGCCGATTAGTGAACGCTTCTTCTCTGGTGGCGCAACGACTCTGCGAGGTTTCAAGTTCGACGAAGCTGGACCACGCGAGGTGATTATTCCCGAAGGTCCGTTTCGCGATAACAATGGTGAAGTTGTTTTCTTGAATCCATTCACGGTACCTGCTGGCGGAAATGCCGTCGCGGTTGCGAACCTTGAAGCGCGTGTGCCTTTGACGAAATCAGTTCAAATCGTGCCGTTCTACGATGGTGGCAATGTGTTCAGACGAGTCGGCGATCTGTTTGGGAAGAAGGAGCCGAATCCTGTACCCCCGACGGACGTGCTTGCATTCATCAAACAGGAAAACCTGCGCGCGCACTGGACCCACACATTTGGTATTGGCTTCAGGTTTCAAACGCCGCTGGGTGGAGCACTGGCGGTTGACTACGGGGTGTTAGTGAACCCGCCGGAGTTTCTGATTCCGCAGCGTGGGCCAACGGGAGGGTTTGACGGCGTGCCGGCAGTGTTCAGGCTTAATCGTGGTCGTTTGCATTTCCGGTTGAGCCAAACGTTCTAGGAATATCGAAATGACTCAAATTAGAGAGACAGGGGCAGGAGGCAGGAGCAGTAGGCAGTGTTATCGCTTTGCCTGGCCCTGCCTGCTGCTCCTGCTACTGTCTTTTGTAATCTGTGGATCTGCTTCGGTCGTCTGCGGTCAGAAGGTTGTCGACAAAATGGTTGCGACGGTGAACGCCGGAGTGAAGACGGATCTGATCACTTACTCCGATTTACTTTGGCAGCTTGCGCTCCAACCTGAAACGCCACTCGACAACCCGCGCTCGGAGGATCTGAACAAGGCGCTTCGGCTGCTGATCGATCAGCGTCTGATTTTGCAGGAAGCGGAAAAACTGCCGACCATCGCGCCGACTCCCAAAGAGGTCAACGACGCACGTGACGAACTCGCTCGCTTCTTCGCGTCTGCAGCAGAGTTTCAGCAGCGCTTGCTGAAGGTCGGATTGACCAGCGATAAGCTAAACGAAATCATCGAGCAGCGCTTGAAGATGGAACGCTATCTGAGTTTCCGGTTTCAAAATTTTGTGGTGGTAACGCAGCAGGAGATTGCGGACTATTACAAAGACGTTTATGTACCGAGATTCCGGGCGCGTTATCCGGGACGAGTGGTGCCCACGACGGAAGAAGCACGCGCGGAAATTGAGAATCAACTGACCGAATCAAAAATCGAGTCGGATACAGACGCGTTTCTCGACACCGCACGCGAGCGAGCGGAGATTATTGTTTTGAATCCGGTGTGATGGCGTTGAGCGTTATAGAGCTTTGTGGCAACGTAGTCAGTACCGAAACGCGGTAGCGTCGGGTGCACGTCCGCTTGATTCGATCGTGTAGTAGACCCGACGCTACCGCGTTTCGGTACTGACTATGTTGGCACTCAATTGAACGTCCGAGCGCGATCCAAGTAAAAGAATCAAGCATCAAACAGACGTATGACGACGCGCCCAACAATCGGTCTCGCTTTATCAGGTGGCGCTGCCAGAGGGCTCGCTCACATCGGGGTGCTACGTGCGCTCACGGAGAACAACGTCCCTATCGATTGCATTGCGGGTACTTCGGCTGGTTCTCTCGTGGGTGGTGCATGGGCCGCCGGAATGCCACTCGATCGGATCGAAGAGGTCGGACTGAAACTAAAGTGGCGCGATGTTGGCCGCGTAACCATGTCGCGCCTCGGATTTCAGAGCAACGCACGTCTCGAAGACTACCTGCGGTCATTGCTGCCGGTTGTTCGTTTCGAAGATCTACGAGTTCCATTCGCAGTGGTAGCGACAGACCTGCATTCCGGCCAACCAGTGATAATGCGCGACCATGGCGACGTTCCTTTCGCCGTTCGTGCGAGCTGCGCGATTCCCGGTCTGTACATTCCGGTTACCGATGAGGCGGGACTGCAACTCGTCGATGGTGGTGTGGTTGCCGTGATTCCATCATCTGCCTGCCGGTCGCTTGGTCCTGACATTGTGATTGCCGTTGATGTAAACGCCGAGGGCGCGACCTTCCTCGGGCCGGCTCAATCGATTATTGGTGTGGTCCTCCAGTCGATGCTGGTGGTCCAACGAACGGCGTCGCTCTATCAGACGGCAGTTGCGGACATGGTTATCAAGCCGCGTGTGGGCCATATTCGTTGGGACGAACTAGCGCGGGCCAGGGAGTTAATTGCGGCGGGTTACGAAGCCGGTCTGGCGAGCATTCCGGAGATAAACGGATTGATCGAAGCGGCGGTCAAAGCTCAGCCGAAGTGGTATCAACTGCGAAGACGCAAGCGGTTGAGCGCCAAAACTCCATTGAGTTTGCCTACCTGAGACCACCGACTTTATGTCGGTGGAGAGTCAATTTCAGCCTACAAACCGAAGCCAGTTTGTTTGGCGAGACCACCGACATGAAGTCGGTGGTCTCGGAGCGTCCGTGTGGGTTGCGTTAGTAGGTCGAAATAGAAGTACCACCGACATGAAGTCGGTGGTCTCTTTCTTGAATTCCATCGTCATTAGCCATATATACAAGACATTCGGAAAGAAGCACTGAAGGGGATCGGATGGCAATTAAGCTGTTCGTAGCCGCCGGTCCATCTCTGTTTGCGTATGTTTATCGAGGTCACGTCTGTCCCCGATACGGCCAGGGTCTTTTCCGCCGACTGGCTTCGTCAAATACTTTATCGCTATCAGTTTCGCGGTCTGATACGCGAACGTCTGCTCTTACGATTCGCGATTGGCGTAATCGCATTTGGCTGCGTTCTAGGCGGCGAGTCTCTCCTACGTTCCTATAAGTACTACTCACGGATTATCGACGCACGGTTAGCCAGTGGTTATCTGACTAGCCGCCCCGGGTTGTACGCCGCGCCTCGTGTTATTCATACCGGTCAAAAATATTCCCAGGAAAAACTCGTTACCTCATTACGGCGCGCTGGATATGTCGAATCAGACGCGAGTGATGTTTGGAGCGGTGGCTTCACTCAGCATGACGGCGAAATTGAAATAAACCCGGCAGGCGCATCGAAGAAACGTTCGCGCCCGGTAACGGTGAAATTCGCGGGTGACACTGTCTCTGAGATCGTTACTGCTGAGGGCGGCCTTGAATCAATCGCTCTCGAACCAGAACCGCTTTCAAACGACTTGTCGTTCAAGAGCGGCAAGCGGGAAGTACTTACGTTCAAACAGATCCCGACGGTTCTCGTAAACGCCATCCTGGCTATCGAAGATCGACGCTTCTTCGATCACTCTGGCGTTGACGTTGCTGGTCTTGTGCGCGCCGCATGGCGCAATGCCACCGATGAGCGCCTGTCGCAAGGTGGATCGACGATCACACAACAACTCGTCAAGAATACTTACCTTTCCCCGGAGAAGACGCTACAGCGTAAATATGCCGAGGCGATGCTTTCAGTTGCTCTGGAGCGACGCTTATCGAAGGAAGATATCTTTGCGCTGTACTGCAATGAGATCTACCTGGGCCAAAGAGGTGCGGTCGCGATCCGTGGAGTAGATGAAGCTGCCGCAGTTTATTTTGGCAAAGAGTTGAAAGACATCACGCTCGCCGAAGCAGCGACTATCGCCGGTATGATCCAGGGCCCGGGTCGTTATTCTCCAAGCCGTGCGCCGGAAGCCGCTCAAACCCGTCGAAACATTGTGCTTGATGCGATGCAAGAGTCAGGATTTCTCTCGGTCGAGCAGGCCCAGTCAGCGGCCGCCGAGTCGATAACGGTTATACCGAGCGTTACAGACGCAAATTCACTTGCCCCTTACTTTGTTGATTACGTTGTCCGTGAAGCGGAGCCAGAACTCGACGGTTCAGGATTGACGCACCGGATTTACACGACAATCGATCTGGACCTGCAGCAATTGGCCGAAACTGCGCTGAAGCATCAGCTCGATCGTCTTGATGCGATTTACGCGAAGCGCAGTGTGAAGCCTCAAGCTGCTTTGGTTGCACTCAATCCCACAACCGGTGACGTGCTAGCAATGGTCGGCGGTCGCTCATACGCCGAGTCGCAAATGAATCGAGCGACGGATGCTCGGCGCCAACCGGGGTCAACTTTCAAACCATTCGTGTACGCGGCTGCTTTGGAAGATGGCATGTCGCCTGTCCAAACGTTCATGGATGCGCCGCGCGAATTCGTTTACGACCGCAACAAGACTTACCGCCCGGCAAACTATGGCGGCGGTTATTCCATGCAGGAAGTTCCGATGCGCACGGGTTTGGTTAAGTCGTTGAATGTGGTGACTGTTGACGTCGCTTTGCAGACGGGGCTCGCACGCATCGCAAACCTCGCCCAACAATTTGGCTTACCAAAACCTGAGCGCTATCCATCGCTGGCACTTGGAACAAAGGAAGTTACTCCGCTGCAATTAGCCTCGGCTTACGCAACGTTCGTCAACGATGGTCTTCACGTTACGCCACGCGTGATCACCAGCATTAATGAGCCTCCGGGGTCACACAATGAACCAGGCGATGCGAGGCAGATTGTTAGTCCGCAAACTGCTTACATGATTACAAACATGCTCGGCGCCGTAATTGAACGAGGCACCGCAAAGAAAGCACGCGGCACGGCGAAAGGAACCGCCATCGCTGGAAAGACCGGCACATCGCGTGATGGTTGGTTCGTTGGTTACACACCAAATCTAGTTTGCGCAGTCTGGATCGGTTTTGACGACAATCAACAACTCGGCTTAACTGGAGCAGAAGCAGCACTGCCCGCATGGTCCGAATTCATCAGTGGTGCGGTTGATTTGCGTCCCGATCTAGGTGGGGCAAACTTTGAGTGTCCGGAAGGAATTGAGTTTGTCGAGATCGACTCGTCGACGGGGCTGTTATCGACAGTGAATTGCCCTTTGCGCGAATTGATTGCTGTGACACCGCGCTTGTCACCACATTCAGAGTGTTACTTGCATGAAAGTGTGCCGCCGCTGACGAGTCCATTTGCGGACGAGGCTTACGAGGAGCGGTCAGAAGTGGCGCAAGCGCCTAAACAAAAACGCGTAACTGTCCCGCCGGAATGGAGCCCCTACCGATCAACGCGCGTGAACGTCGACGCCCAAGGTCGCAGATCCTTGGTGAACGAAATGCGCTAAACATATAGACAGGATGTCAGGATTTCAAGATTGCCGGGTTTCACAGTTCAAATCTTGAAATCGGGAATCCTGTCTAAATGTTTACCTCTCCAGAACCACTTGCGCGATGGCATGCTGCGTTGTGTGTGACATGGATAAGTGTGTTGCCGTCGCGCCGGTCTTCTGAAAGATGTCTAGCGCTTGTCCTGAAAAGATCAGATAAGGTGCGCCGCTTTCCTGCGCAGCCACCTCTACGTCCTGCCAACTGATTCCTCCGCGCCAGCCAGTTTGCAACGCTTTAAGTGCTGCTTCTTTTGCCGCAAAACGCGCGGCATAATGTTGGGCCGACACAGCGCCGCGACTGTCGCAATAGGCACGTTCGGCTGCCGTGAACACGCGATCGACAAACCGCGGCGTACGCAGCAACACTTCGCGAATCCTGGCAACTTCGATAATGTCTATACCGATGGAAACGATCACAACTGAAGCTGAAGTCGCTCGAGCCGGTTTTTACTGGCGCGAATCAGAAGGAGTTAGAGCCCTCGTTTGTGAACCGCTCGAGCAGGATGGTTTTGTAAATGGCTTCTCCACTCGTCTCGGCGGCGTGAGCCCAATGCCCGACGCTGCGCTGAGCCTCGCCGGGTTCAATGAAGACAAAGCGGAGAACATTCTGGAGAATCGTCGCCGGTTTCTCAAGCTTTTTCCCGGCGATTGGACGCTCGCTGGTTGTTGGCAGGTCCATGGTGCAGACGTGCGCGTCGTCAAAGACCGCGAAGACGCGAAGCCCGCCGAGAACGAATTGGGAGACACTGTTTACTGCGATGCGATCCTCAGCGATGCTGCCGGTGTGTTCGCAGGTGTCAAGACCGCCGACTGCGTGCCGCTCCTCTTCGGTGATCCAACAACGGGCGCGTTTGCTGCGGTCCATGCGGGTTGGCGCGGAACGTTAGCAGAGGTTGCACGCGTTGCCGTCAATAGAATGAAGGACAGTTACGATGTTCGGCCTGTCGACCTGCGGGTCGCGATCGGTGTTGCCGCTGGTCCATGCTGTTACGAGGTTGGCGAAGATGTAATCGACGCCTTCACCAGCAAGTTCCCCGATGGAGAAAGATTGTTCAAAGAAACGCGGCCGGGCCACGCGCTCGTAGATCTTTTAACCGCGAATCGCGACCAGTTGATCGTTGAGGGAGTCTTAGCGGACCGGATTCACATCGCGCCACTCTGCACGATGTGCCGCACTGACCTCTTCTTCTCGTATCGAAAAGAGAAGCCCCTGCAGGGAAAAGTTGGAAGGTTGATGGCGGTAGTTGGGAAATCGCAATAGGGAAAGGAAACGGGGAAAAGGAATAGTTTTTCTTTTCCCCTATCTCAGTCGATCTGGCTCATCACTGAAGATTCACCCAGATCTTCACCTCGCGAGTAACGGGTGCGAAGCACGACTCATCATTACACGCTTGGAATCTCAAACGGGCCCTCACCTCAGCTGAGTTGCCGGTGAAGTTTGGCGCGATACCGATGTTGAACCGCATCTGCGCGCGGCCTTCGAAAACTGCCACCTTGCTCTTCGAGAATTTCAGATCTCGCATTACAGGGCGTGGATACGTCGGCGTACTTACGTCGATGCCCTTCGGTACGTCGAATTCCAGCTTTGTCGCTACCAGGTATTTATCGAGTGGCCTGTTGGATTGCACGTGTAATCCTGCGGGGATTTCCATTACTACGTTGCCCTGAACCTTTCGACCACGTCGAGTTTTGTCCGGCGATGCCCAACCACTCACCTTCACGTCGTTCGCCGTTTGCGGAATAGCCGTCGTCGAATAGAGAGCGGGGATGATCAGGAGAGCAATGAGAGGTAACATGCGGAAGTTTTTAACCATTGAACCTAGGCTCCGATAATTTGTGACTGACTTATAGTTGTTTCCTGCCGCGCGGCCAGTTGCCCGCACGCTGCGAAGATATCGCGACCGCGTGGCCTGCGTACATACGTGTGAATGCCTTTCGATTCGAGGATGCTCCGGAACCGGGCGACTGTTTCCTCGGACGACGGCAGGTATGGCAGGGGCTCCGCAGGGTTATGCGGGATAAGGTTCACCTTCGCGTTCAGCTGATGGCGATTCAAGAGATTTGCGAGTTGTCGTGCTTGCTCATCAGAGTCGTTAATCCCGTCGAGCATCACGTATTCAAAAGTGAATCGCTCGTTTGACTTCAATGTCTTCTCAAAATCTTTGCAGGCCGAGAGCAATTCTTCCAATGGCCACTTTTTGTTTATCGGCATCAACTGATTTCGTAACTCGTCAGTGGGGGCAGCAAGCGAAATCGCAAGATGCGGGCGATCTTCGAGGGCGGCGAGATCTTGTATGCGCGGTACAATGCCGGCTGTTGAAATCGTCACGCGATTCCGAACGATGTGGAGACCCGCGGGACTCGCCATTACACGTAACGCTTTCATCAGCGCGTCGAAGTTAAGAAACGGTTCGCCTGCGCCCATCCCGACTAAATTCGTACCACGGGGTGTCTTTGTTGCGACACCATACGCATCATTCAATGCAATCACGATCTGTTCCACGATCTCAGCGGCGGTTAAAGATCGCAAAAGACCGAGCTGCGCTGTGAGACAGAACGTGCATTGCAATGGACACCCTGATTGAGAAGAAAAGCAGATGGTGTCGCGGCGTTCTTCAGGAATGAAAACCGTCTCGACAGGAAGACTGTCGTGGGTTTTCATTAAGTAACGACGCGTACCATCTTCCGAGATGTAGCGCGACGCAACGGTCAGCGTTGCCGCCGTCGCTACCTCATTCAGTCTATTGCGCAGCGTTTGAGGAAGATCGGTGATCTCGTCGAAGCTCGTTAGCCGACGATGGTGCAGTGCCGTGAAGATTTGTCGCCCACGATACGCCGGTTCACCCAGTGACTCGACGAATGAGACGAGCTCCGCTTCGGACATTCCTCGTAGTTGCACACGCTCAGTCATTACAAACTCATCTTAGCAGTTGGCGCAGTAGAGTCACACATCAGGCAACAGGCAGAGAAGATTAGACCCATCCATTTATGCAGATCGGAAGACCAAAAGCTAGAAGACTTGATTCTAGGTACATAACATCAACAGCTCAACGTCCAAGGAAAACATTCAAGCCACAATAATCGCAGTTAGGAAGGGCGGTTATTGTGGCTTGAATGTTTTCCTTGGACGTTGAGCTGTTGATGTTATGTACCTAGA
>JBKPMX010000194.1:0-20455 GCA_046765655.1 Acidobacteriota bacterium | reverse complement strand
GCTTTGCTCTGCGTACCCTCGGCGTTCTCTGCGTCACTTGCGGTTTCCGAATGTTGCATAGTCGACCACACTAGACGCAGAGAACGCCGAGGTTACGCAGAGAAATGAACAACCCGCTAACAAAAATAAAGGCGAAGGGATAACAATATCCTTCGCCTTAATTCTTCTCAACTAGAATTACGTTGCTATTCCGGGCGAATTAACTTTGCATTGACGCCAGGAACTCGGCATTCGACTTCGTCTTTTCGAGTCGCTCAAGCACAACTTCCATTTGCTCTACTGGTGACAATGGATTCAATACGCGTCGCATCACCCAGATACGATTCAAGTCTTCCTTGCTGATCAGCAACTCTTCTTTGCGTGTTCCGGAACGCTGCAAGTCGATTGCCGGGAACAGCCGCTTGTCACTGAGACGGCGGTCGAGGTGGATTTCTGAGTTACCCGTGCCTTTGAACTCTTCGAAGATCACGTCATCCATGCGCGAGCCAGTGTCGATCAGTGCAGTTGCGATGATTGTCAGAGAACCGCCTTCTTCAATGTTTCTAGCCGCGCCAAAAAAGCGCTTCGGCCGTTGCAACGCATTCGAGTCGATACCGCCGGAGAGAATCTTGCCGCTCGGTGGAACCACGGCATTATGCGCTCTGGCAAGACGCGTGATTGAGTCGAGAAGAATCACGACGTCGCGCTTGTGTTCGACAAGCCGCTTCGCTTTCTCAATAACCATGTCTGCAACCTGCACGTGTCGTGTCGGTGGTTCGTCGAACGTCGATGAAATCACCTCGCCATTTACAGACCGCTGCATGTCAGTAACTTCTTCAGGTCGCTCGTCGATCAACAGAACGATTAACGTCACTTCAGGATGATTCTGCGTTACAGAGTTGGCGATGGTTTGCAGGAGCATCGTCTTACCGGTACGTGGCGGTGCGACAATCAATCCACGCTGACCCTTGCCTAACGGAGTTACCAGATCGATAACACGCGCCGACAAGTTCTCGGTCGTCGCCTCCATTCTCAACTGTTCTTCCGGATAAAGCGGCGTGAGATTGTCGAAGAAGACTTTCTCGCGAGCCTGATCGGGAGATTCAAAGTTAATCGCCTCAACCTTGATCAGCGCGAAATAGCGTTCACCTTCTTTTGGTGGACGAATCTGACCGCTGACAGTGTCTCCCGTGCGCAAGTCAAACTTACGAATCTGCGAAGGTGACACATAGATGTCGTCGGGACCCGGGAGGTAGTTGTATTCAGGCGCGCGCAGAAAACCGAAACCGTCAGGAAGCGTTTCCAAAACGCCCTCCGAAAAAATGAGGCCGCTCTTTTCAGTTTGTGCCGCCAGAACTTTGAAGATGAGCTCCTGCTTACGCATGCCGGTGGCGCCAGGAACATCCATGCCCTTGGCGATCTGGGTTAGCTTGGAGATCGACATCTCCTTTAGGTCAGCCAGATTGTGGAAGCCTTCGTTTTTCTCTCTTCCACTATCGCGGCCGTCGCGCTCGGGAGCTTCAGCGGTAGCTACAGTGCCGCCATCTTCGCCGTTGCCGTCTGAGTTCGCGCTTGATGCGCGTGAACGTGTTCGTTGTGACATGATCTTGTTCTCTAGATTTCGAGTCGCTAAATCGGGAAATGCGACTATGTTGCTTAACGGGTTCTCAAATGTAACTGGACAATTGGAAGTGAATGACTGTGCGGTAGAGCGATGTGCGTGGAGCGCGAGATGTTCCCACTCATTCGCGAGGTAAAAAAATTCTCCTCCACAGGTTCTATCAAGGCCATCTCAACTTTTAAGTGGATTTAAAATTCCGCATTGTTAGGATGCCACTCCTCAAGCGGGCGTGGCCCAAAAAATCAAATTGAAAAAGGGGGCTTTGAGTTGTTCCGGATTTAGGCTAAGGATACTAAGTAATCCATCAAATGCAAACCTGAAATCCGTTCGAATGTCACGCAATTGCGCTATTTATTGCACGCCAAAGTTCGTCGCGACCCCGTCCGGTTTTCGCTGAATAAGCCACGACCTGATCGTCTTCGAGCACGCGTGTGATGTGCTCCAGGCTTTTTTGCAATTCGTTGTTCGACAGCTTATCGGATTTTGTGGCTACTACTAAGTGTGGCTTAGCGCTTAGCTTAAGCCACTCGTGAAGCTGCAAATCCTGTTTTGTGGGTTCGTGGCGCGAATCTACGAGGTGAATTGATAGCATAAGCTGCCGCCGCTTTGCAAGAAAGCTGGATACCATCTCACCCCAACTGGATTTTATATCTCTAGGTACGCGAGCGTACCCAAATCCGGGAAGATCGACGAAGCGAAACGCGTCGTTGATTGTAAAGAAATTCAAAGATTGGGTGCGGCCCGGTGTCGAAGATGTCCGGGCCAGTTTTCTGACACCGAGAAGGGAATTGATCACACTCGACTTGCCGACGTTTGACCTTCCGAGAAAGGCAATCTCGGGTCGCAAGTCGCGCGGCCAATCCGATTCCTTAAAAGCGCTCTTCAAAAAGTCGGCGCTTGTGATCTTCATCCGAAATCAACTTACGCGTCACCGGCTGCCGCTTTTGCCGCCGCACGCATCTGCGCCATTTCGATGAGCTTTTGAATTCGTTCGCGAACATATTTCAAACGCTCTTCGATGTCCGGCATTTCCTTAACCAGTTTTTCCAGTTGCACTAGAAACTGTCGATTGCCTTGTGCTCGGATGTCGGCGACAAAAGGTTCTAATCGGGCGTAAATGAACACATGTTCGCCGTTGGCATCGTTGAACATTTGCGCATCGATTGCTCCGTTGTTGACGAGCGCCGCGGCCATATCCCAGTAAGAAGTGACCATACGGTAGTAACCACTCTTATCACTCGTAAGTACCTCGGTGATGTCGTCAATTGATTTGGGATTAAACATCGCGAACCAACTACGGGCTTCGCGCATAACCGGCTCGCGACGGAGTTCGTAGAGTTTAAGAATCAAATCAGCTTCAGCTTGTTTGCTCATGGGGTCTCCTGCTATGAAGAAGCGCGAGCAGCACGCAGTCGCAGGCATTCGCCTGCACCTGCCTACTGCTACTGCTCCGTATTATGTGGGATTGCTAGTAACTTAACTTGTCTGGATTCCCTGCGACGGCTGCTCAGTGTTCCACAGAGGCGGTCGCTCGTCCGGCGCTTCCTCAGTTGGGCAGGCGTCTTCGAGTGCGAGCGCTAAGACATCGTCAATCGATTCGACGACGTTGATACAGAGCGCATCTCGCACTTCATCGGGCAATTCAGGAAGATCCTTTTCATTTTCCTTAGGCAGGATAATTGTTTCGATGCCAAAACGGTGCGCAGCCAGCAGCTTCTCTTTAACGCCGCCGATTGGCAACACTTTGCCTCGGAGGGTTATCTCACCGGTCATCGCGACATTCCTCCGAACGGGAACTCGCGACAGGGCTGAAGCCATCGCCGTAGCCATAGTGATACCAGCCGACGGTCCATCCTTTGGAATTGCACCTTCAGGGATGTGAATGTGCAAGTCGCGTTTACGAATGAAGTCGAGGCTCATCCCGAGGCGTTCCGCGCGCGCTTTAATACACGTCAATGCGGCCTGTGCAGATTCCTGCATGACTTCGCCAAGCTTACCTGTCAGTGTGACACCGCCGCGTCCCTTCACAAGCGTCGCTTCAATCTGCAGTACCTCGCCACCAATCTCGGTCCATGCAAGTCCCGTTGCTAAACCGACTTCGCTCTTAGCCGCGATACCTTGTTGACGGAATTTGATTGGCCCCAGCATCTCTTGCACGCGTTGCCCATCTACGACGTCCACTGATGTCTCGCTGGGCTGTTCCGAAACGAACTTGCGTGCGAGTTTGCGGCAACATGATCCGATCTCTCTTTCGAGATTTCTTACGCCAGCCTCGCGTGTGTAGTGCCGAATAATCTCAAGGATGCCCTCGTCAGCAAAATCGATCTGTTCAATCTTAAGTCCGTTACCCTCGGCCTGCTTCGGAACCAGGTGGCGTTTGGCGATTTCCAGTTTCTCGCGCTCGGTGTAGCCGGAGAGTCTCAGGATCTCCAGACGATCTTGCAGCGCCGGCGGAATTGTATGCAGAACGTTCGCAGTTGCGATGAAGAAAACCTTCGAGAGGTCGTATTCGACATCGAGGTAATGATCCTGAAAAGTGTGATTCTGTTCGGGATCAAGAACTTCGAGCAGTGCAGCGCTCGGGTCGCCACGGAAATCAGCGCCGAGTTTATCTACCTCGTCCAGCAGGACCACCGGATTAACAGTTCCGGCCTTCTTCATCATTTGAATGATCTGACCGGGCAGAGCACCGATGTAGGTACGACGGTGTCCACGGATTTCAGCTTCATCACGAACTCCGCCTAACGAGAGACGCACGAACTTCCTACCGGTTGCTCGCGCAATCGATTTGCCAAGACTCGTCTTGCCGACTCCCGGAGGTCCGACGAAGCATAAGATCGAACCTTTCGGATTCTTAACCAGCTGCCTCACCGCGAGGTACTCGAGAATTCTCTCCTTAATTTTCTCGAGGCCGTAGTGGTCTTCATTAAGGACCTCTTCAGCTTTCGTAAGATCCTTAATCTCTTTCGACTTCTGCTTCCACGGTACACTGAGTAACCAATCGATATATGTTCGAGAGACAGTTCCTTCAGCAGACATCGGAGGCATGGCTTCGAGACGATGCAATTCCTGCATTGCCTTTTCCTTCGCCTCGTCAGTCATGCCGGCCTCTTCGATCTTCTTCTTCAGATCTTCGAGTTCGGCTTTCTCGTCTTTGCGGCCGAGTTCTTTGTGGATCGCTTTGATCTGTTCGTTCAGGTAGTACTCTTTTTGCGCCTTCTCCATCTGGCGCTTCACCCGAGTTTGGATCGTGCGATCGAGCTGCCGTTTTTCGATCTCTGTTTCCAGAAGCTCGATAAGACGTTGCAGGCGAGCCTGGGTCGAAAAGATCTCGAGTAGTCCTTGTTTGTCTTCGACAGAAACTCTTAACTGCGATGCGAGTGCGTCAGCAAGATGCGAAGGCTCCTGGTTACGCAGCGCGGTTTGCAGTGCATCTGTTTGGGTGTCAGGCGCGAGACGCAAATGTTGTTCGACGAGTTGTCCAACCTTTTGAATCAACGCATCGAGACGCGTGCCTTCTTCATTAACAACCGGCGCGCGTCGCACGAGAGCCATGAATGCTCCATCAGTGTTTTCGACGCGGACAGTTGTTGCTCGCTCACGTCCTTCAACGACAACTTTGATCTGACCGTTTTCCTGTTTTTGCGACTGCAGGATTCTGCCAAGCGTTCCGACGCCATAAATCTGTTCAGGAGTCGGTTCATCAACTGTTGCGTCGTGCTGTGTCGCCAAAAAGATCGTGCGGTCGGTTGCGAGCGCCTGCTCCAGCGCGCGTACGGAACCAGAGCGGCCGATTTTGAAAGCGACTTTAGTGAAAGGGAAAATAACGACATCGCGTATCGGCACCATCGGGTACCAGGCAACGTCGTTGGGGGTTCGGTCGGAGTATTCTTCCATGGTATGAATTACTGCTGTTTTTCTGGGCTCTCTGAAACAAAGGCGAGCCGCGAAATGCCGTCTCGCCTTATCTCAAAAAGATGACCAATTGTAAATCATTTCCCGCAGGGGCGCTACTTTCGCTCTGAAACGCCTCCGAGGGCCTTTTTAGGCGGCCGCGCCGTCGATTCCAGTGAGTCCTTCGCCTGGAACTGCCCGACGACGTTCGACCATTTCGCTGGTAATCACGAATTCCTTAATACGTTTTTGGGAGGGCAGAGTGTACATCGAGTCGAGCAGGAGTTCTTCGAGAATCATCATCAGGCCACGGGCTCCCACCTTTCGCTCAACCGCCTGACGCGCAACGGCTTTGAGTGCGTCTTCCGTGAACTTCAGTTTGACATTATCGAAGTCGAATTTCTTTTGATACTGCTTAACGAGAGCGTTTTTCGGTTCGGTGAGAATCTTGATCAACGCGCCCTCATCGAGTTCATGTAATACGCCGCACACTGGTAGACGACCGACGAACTCGGGAATCAAACCGAAGCGAATAAGATCTTCCGGCTGCACTTGAGCGAGTGCTTCCGCGTGACGGTGAGCGCCGGTTTTCACTTCCGCATGAAAACCGAGAGACTTGTTACGCAGCCGACGCTCGATCACTTTCTCGAGTCCGACGAATGCGCCACCGCAAACGAAGAGGATGTTCGTTGTATCAACCGGGAAAAATTCCTGATGCGGATGTTTGCGTCCACCCTGTGGCGGAACGTTGGCGACAGTGCCTTCGAGAATTTTCAGCAGCGCCTGCTGCACGCCTTCACCCGAGACGTCTCGAGTGATTGACGGGTTCTCATCCTTGCGACAGATCTTGTCGACTTCGTCGATGTAGATAATGCCTTGTTGAGCACGCTCGACATCTCCATTCGCCGCCTGAAGTAATTTAAGGATAATGTTCTCGACGTCTTCGCCGACGTAACCTGCTTCAGTGAGCGTCGTCGCGTCGACGATTGTGAAAGGAACACTCAGCATGCGAGCGAGTGTTTGCGCGAGAAGTGTCTTGCCCGTTCCAGTCGGACCAATAAGAAGAATGTTTGCTTTTTGAATCTCGACGTCAGTGCGCCGTCGGCCTAATTCAATTCTCTTGTAGTGTTGATAAACAGCAACGGCCAGGCGTTTCTTGGTTTCTTCCTGGCCGATTACGTATTCATCTAGAAAAGTTTTGATCTCACCCGGCTTCGGCAATGGCGGACGAGTAGCTACCGACTCAGCCTGCTGGTCGTCGGTAATGATCTCGTTACAGATGTCGATACACTCATTGCAGATGTAAACAGTCGGTCCGGCAATGAGTTTCTTAACTTCATTTTGCGACTTTCCACAGAAGGAACATCGCAACGTGTCGTCAGTTCGTCTCACCATAGTTTATTGGAGAGCTCCTTAGAAGGGGCGAAGGATCGATTCTAGTTGCGTAATTCTGACGATGGGCATCCGCGGGGTTACTCCCTGTGCGCGATGACCTCGTCTATTAAACCATATTCCTTAGCCTGCATGGCAGACATTATTTTGTCGCGTTCAACATCACGTTCGACGGTGTCGTACGATTGACCCGTATGTTTAGCAATTATCTGCGACGTCAATTCGCGCATTCGCAGGATTTCTTCTGCCTGGATGCGGATGTCTGTGGCTTGACCTTGAGAGCCGCCAGAGGGCTGGTGAATGAGAATTCGGGAGTTTGGGAGGGCAAACCTTTTCCCTTTAGCGCCGGCCGCGAGCAGCAATGCTCCCATCGACGCACACTGGCCAACGCAAATCGTCGTAACGTCAGGACGGATGAACTGCATGGTGTCGTAGATCGCCATGCCTGCAGTAATCGAGCCGCCCGGTGAGTTGATATAGAGATTGATGTCTTTCTCTGGATCCTCAGCTTCGAGGAAGAGCAGTTGGGCCACGATGAGGTTCGCGATCTGATCGTCGATAGGCGTGCCAAGAAAAATGATGTTGTCTTTTAGAAGGCGTGAGTAGATGTCGAAGGCGCGTTCGCCTCGCGACGTCTGCTCGACCACCATGGGAACTAAAGCCATAAATGCGAAAACCTCGTTAGGGATAAAGGCAATATAGTGCTTCGTACTTGTGCTCGGAACTTCGTTCTTAGTTTGTACTTTGCACTAGCGATTGTGAGTTGAAGCGACGAGAACAAAGTACAAAGCACTAAGAACCGAGTTCGAATGGTAAGTCGCGCTACTCATTCTCGCTCTTCTCTTCGTCGGTCCACTCTTCTTCTTTCACTTGCGCGTTGTCGATTAAAAGATCAAGCGCTTTACGATTGCGCAATCTTTGCGCGATGCTACGGTCGCCCCCATCCTTTGTCAAGGCAGCCCGCACTTGCTCTTTCGGTTGTCGTGACATGACACTGATCGCGTCGATCTCAGCATCAATTTCTTCGTCTGTGACAGTTATATTTTCGTTCTGCACGATCTGATCTAACAGCAGCGTTGCGCGCACATCGTCTTCCGCCTGGCCCTTCAACTCTTCACGCGCGCCTTGCCAATCCAGTCCTGCGACGCGTGGATCAACGCCACGACGGATCATGTCGCGCATTACACTCTCGAGGCGGTGGTTCGTTTGCTGTTCAACCAAACTTTGCGGCACTTCAAATTCATGGGCCTCCAGCAGCTTCTTCATCACCTCGCTGCGCACGCGATCGTTTGCTTCTGAGACTGCACCATTCTCGAGGGTGTTTCGAATATGCACTCGCAGGTCTTCAACCGTCTCAAACTGTTCCCCAACGCTTTTCGCCCATTCATCATCAACTTCCGGAAGCTCTTTCTTCCTTACAGCTGTCACTTCGGCGGTGTATTCAACAGTTCGCCCGGCAAGCTCTTTTGTTTTGAAATCATCCGGATAGACTACGGTGAAGTTTCGAGTTTCATCCGGCTTAACTCCGGTTAGGTTGTCGGTAAACTCCTGTTGGACACCTTCACCGCCAATCAAAACGTCGACATCATCAGCTGTGATGTCTTCTTGCTCGGGCTGACCCACAAACTTGCCAACTAGATTCACTGTGACCGTGTCGTCGGCTTGCGAGGTGCGATCTTCGACTGGTTGTAGAGACGCCGAGCCATTACGAAACTCTTCAATCATGCGTTGCACGTGCTCGTCGCTGATCGGTCGTACCTTTCGTGTGACTTCGAGGCCTTTATATTCACCGAGTGTTACTTCCGGAAGAACCTCTATGCCGACTTTGACTTTGATTGGCTCTTGTCCGAGTTTTTCTAATTCTTCCGGGTTGTCGAGATGGACCTCGGGTTCCCCGATTGCGTTTAGCGAGTTCTCTAGAATCGCATCATGAACAGCGTGGGGCAGTAACTCGCGCAAAACGTCGCTGCGAATCTCGCTCTTGTAGCGATTGCGAATAACTGAACGAGGCGCGTGTCCTTTCCGGAAGCCAGGCACGTTCGCGACGCGCACATATTGCTCACTCACGCGATCGTAAGCTTCCCGAACCTGATGTGGTTCGATTTGTATGTTGATTTCCTTGCGAGTTGGAGAGACGTTTATTAATTCACTCTTCATGTGATGTTATGTCTTTCGTTCTTTGTGCTTTGTACTTTGTGCTTAACGTTGAGCATTGACGAAGTACAAAGAACAAAGAGCAAACCTCAACTTGTTTGGTGCGAAAGGGGGGACTCGAACCCCCACACCTTTCGGTACCAGATCCTAAGTCTGGCGCGTCTGCCAATTCCGCCACTTTCGCATAGTTTGAAGTTGCCGCTTCGCGACAACGAGCAAGAATAGCATGCGACTAATCGCTTAGTCACAAGCAGCCATGTCCGACACACTCATCAGTTTGTCGTGACTCTCCGACCGGCGCTATTCAGTACCATCCGCGGTAGCGGATGGGCGTGACTCAACTCAAAAAGATCTGATTTTGCGAGGTTGAGCCTGGCCACCCGCTACCGCGGATGGTACTGAATAGTCGATGCTGCGACTTCATCCGAGTTGATCAGACCTTCCTTTAGTGTGACGGACAGAGTTGCAACTATCTGAGACTCTTGTGGTGTGATTCGCGCTAGATTAGGTTTTACTGAATCAGGCGACTAGGTAAGTAGTCTTCGGCTTGCCAAGGAAGTCTTTTCCGGTTTGTTTCCTAAGTAATCCGCTTTGTTCCAACTCGAAATACGCGCGTTGAATTTCGCCTTTGTCGACGGAGAGTTTTTGTGCGAGCGCGGCGGGAGAGGGAAGGAGTTCGCCCGATGACAACTGTTTGCTTTGAATGTGCGCCTCAATTTGTCGGCGGACCTGCAAGTAAATAGGACTATCAGATGTGGCTTTTAGTTCGATGTTCATGAATTAGTCCGATGTCCAAAGTCCAATGTCTAATGTCCGACGTCGAATGTCCAACGTGGGTTGACCAATGCCGACTGGCTTTGGACATTGGACTTTGGACTCTCACAGGGTTCTCGTTACCTTCGACAAAGATCTAGGCGCATCAGGATCAAGGCCTTTCGCATCGGCCAACATGGCTGCGAACAATTGGCCTGGCACGATATACGGAATCGGCGCGAGAAACTCGTCAATCTCGCGCGGCATAATAATCGATCTGGTGCACGACGACGCTGCATCGAGATCGCTTGTGATGGTCAACGTGTCAGCGTGCAATTCAGTTAATCGTTCAATCAGCCGCTTGACCCCTTCCAACATCACTCCCGGTGGCGCAAATAGAATCACGGGGAAGTGTCGCTCGACCATTGCTAACGGTCCATGAAGAAAGTCCGCTGAAGAAAAACGTTCAGCAACGACATAACACGTTTCCATTAACTTCAGTGCGAGTTCGTAAGCGTTTGCGTAAGCGAGTCCGCGGCCGACTACGACGCAGTTCTCCATGAAGACGTACCGTTGGACCAACTCACTGATCGCAGGCTTTTGCTCGAGTGCGCGATCAACGAAGCTCGGAATAGCTTCGTATGAAAATAAAGGCGAACTACTTAACCCTGCCGCGAGCATATAAAAGAGAAGCATCTGTCCGGTGAATGTCTTTGTAGCCGCAACTGATTTCTCCGGTCCACCATGGGTCAACAACGTTTCATCGACGAGCGTGGTCATCGTTGAACGAGGTTCGTTTGTGATTCCGACGGTGAATGCCCCGCACGTGCGTGCGTTTTCCAGCACGCGGTTAATATCTTCTCCTTCGCCCGATTGTGAAACCCCGACGACGAGCGCGTGTTCCATCTTGAGCTTTGCTTGATAGATGGTGTGGACCGAGGGTGCAGACAGCGAAACAGGGATGCCTGTTGTGATCTCCAGCAGGTAACGACCAAACAACGCGGCATTGTCCGAGCTGCCACGTGCGACAAGCACGATTAAGTCAATGTCGCGCGCTCGTAGCGACTGAGCCAGCGAGGAGATCTTTGCGCGTTCCTCTCTTATCGTGCGCTCGAGTGCCCGAGGCTGCTCAGCGATCTCTTGAAGCATTAAGGACATGAGATTTGAACTTAGTACTTGGTGCTTAGTGCCTAGTGCTTGGTGCTTATACTTTGTTCTTTGCGGGTGCCGATCTGTACGAAGTACGAAGTACAAAGGACAAAGTACTAACGACAAAGTGCTAAGCTCAAAGCTCTAAACTTGTCTTCCCGCGTCTTTTCAGTTAAATACTCCTCGCCATTCCAACCCGTCTATCACACAAAAACTTCGGCGATGCTGAACACTTTAACACGAACTTCGATCAAGAGTCTGATTACAGTTGTCACCACTCTTCTGGTCACCGCCTTACTGGTCCAAGCACAAGATGGTGACAGCAAAATCTCCGTCATTCCTCAGCCTCGACAGCTATCTTCAACTCCCGAGCGGTTTCAAATTGATAGAGCCACGCGAATCGCACTGGCTGATCCTCGTTCAACTGACGATCAGTTTGCAGCGCGCGACTTCATCGATGATCTAAAACAAACAGCTGCCGTGACTGTCCGCCCCGGTGGCCGCGGGCGGGGATCAATTCTCATCGGGAGACTCGACTTGCCTGTCGTCCAACGAGCGCTACAAACGAATGGCGTCACCGTGCCTGAGAACTTGCACGAAGAAGGTTACGTGTTGGTAGCTGGAAAATCTGGTGTCGTCATTGGTGGTTCAACGTCTGCCGGTGTCTTTTATGGTCTCCAAACTCTCAAACAGCTCGTTCGCGGCAACGGATCCGATACCTATGTGCCTGGCGTGCGCATTGTCGACTGGCCCGCAATGCGTTGGCGTGGCGTTTCCGACGATATTAGTCGTGGTCCCGTCCCGACCCTCGATTACATCAAGCGACAGATTCGAAGCCTGGCGGCATTCAAACTGAATCTCCACTCCTTTTATATGGAGCATGCGTTCTCGAGTTCAGAGCACCCACTGATCGGTCCGGCAGGCGGCTCGCTAACACCAGACGAGATTCGCGAGATCGTTAAGTACGCGCGCTCATATCACGTTGAAATCGTTCCAGAACAACAAACGTTCGGCCATCTTCACAAGGCTCTGAAGTTCGAGAAGTACAACCCACTTGCCGAAACGCCATACGGAGACGTGCTCTCGCCGCAGCAGGAGGGGACGTACGAGCTAATTGCGGATTGGTATCGTGAGTTGAACGACTTGTTTCCGGGAAAATTTTTTCACATCGGCGAAGATGAGACGTTCGAGTTGGGTGAGGGGCAGAGTCGTGAAGCAGCGCGCGAGAAAGGGGTCGGCGCTGTTTACTTCGCACATCTCAATCGCGTTCGCGATCTTTTGAAACCTTACAACCGCAAGCTGATATTCTGGGGCGACATCGCGTTGAATCATCCTGATCTAATAGGGCAGGTGCCGAAGGAGATGATCGTCGCGAACTGGGACTATGCACCGCGCGATAGCTACGAATCGCGGATTAAGCCTTTCAAAGATGCGGGACTTGAACAATGGGTTTGTCCAGGCGTGTGGGGTTGGAATCAAATTTTTCCAAACGTCGATGCGTCTTCGAAGAACATCATCAACTTCGTCCGCGACGGCCAGGCAGTAGGTTCGCCTGGAATGCTGAACACATCGTGGGACGACGATGGCGAATCGCTGTTTGAGATGACGTGGTATGGCATCGTGCTCGGCGCGGCTGCATCATGGCAAGCGCAACCAGTAGACCAGAAAGTATTCGACCGAGATTTCGACTGGGCGTTCTTCCGCAGCGATGGAGATCAATTTGTAGGTGTGATCCATGCGCTCGGAAGTGTTAATACGTTGCTCGGAATACGGACGAGTGACGATCTTTTTTGGAGAGATCCATTCACAACGGCTTTCCAGAACGATGCGCGTGCGAACGCCGAAAAGATCAGGCAGATGCGACTTCAGGTCGAGGCTGCGCACGAAACGCTATTGCGAAATCAACAACGAGTGAAGCGCAACTCATCGATGGTTCCCGTGATGATTTTTGCAGCGGAAAGACTGGACCATCTTGGCCGGCGAGCGGAGACTGTTGAAAAACTGAGTCGGGAATACTGGGATGCGTATCTGAATCTTGGCGATCGCGCGAAGACGCGTCGCTTACGACGGTATTACAGTCCAATCTATAACCAACTCCGAGAGATGGCGGAAGAGTTGAGCGAACTCAAGCTCTCATATCGAACGCAATGGCTCGCGGAGAACCGCGGCTTTTGGTTAGAGAGTATCCTGGCGCGTTACGACAACGCGATTTCATTGTGGCTGGATAAGAGTAGACAGCTTGATGAAGCGGTGAGAGCTTACGAAACGACATCGATATTACCGAACCCTGAACAGTTTGGACTTGGACCGAGGTTTCCGACGCCGACGAGATAGTAATCGTAAATCGTGAATCGTGAATCGTGGGTCGGAGTTAGCAGCTCAACTCTCTCGGGCTCCTGAAAACACTGTTCAAGGAACACCGCTCGAGACGCAGAGGACGCTGTTACGCTGAGAGTTGAGCGTCGCGTTCACGAATCACGATTCAGGATTCACTAAGATATGAACATTCCTTCTCCCAATCGTCTTGTATCGCTTGATGTCTTTCGAGGCATCACGATCGCTGGAATGGTTTTGGTAAACAACCCCGGTACCTGGAGCGCGATCTATTGGCCGCTTGAACATGCTGAGTGGCATGGCTGGACCCCCACCGATCTAATCTTTCCTTTCTTTGTTTTCATTGTCGGTGTCGCGATTCCGCTGGCGTTCGGCAGACGCGTCGAAGCAAGCGGATCTAAACGAGACCTCTATATTAAGGTCGTCCGGCGCACCTTGATTATTTTTGCGCTTGGCCTTTTCTTGAATGGCTTCCCTTACTTTCATCTCGCCGACATCAGAATTCCAGGTGTGCTGCAACGACTCGCCGTCTGTTATTTCTTCGCTTCGTTGATTTTTTTGACCACGCGTTGGCGAGTACAAGTGATCATTGCGATCGGTTTATTAATTCTGTACTGCCTTGTGATGACAAAGTTGCATGCGCCCGGATTTGCAGTCGGAGATTTGAGCAAAGAGGGAAGCCTTGCATCGTGGATCGATCGCTCCGTGTTTGGCCCACACGTCTGGAAGCAAGCGAAGGTTTACGACCCCGAGGGAATCCTGAGTACGATACCCGCTATAGCGACAGCATTGTTTGGCGTATTGACTGGCCAATGGCTTCGCAGCGAACGAACCGCGCTTCAAAAACTGGCGGGGCTATTTGTCGCAGGAGCAACGTGCGTGATGGTAGGTTGGTCGTGGAATGCTTTCTTTCCGATTAACAAAGCTCTGTGGACGAGTTCTTACGTGTTCTTCACTGGCGGGCTGGCGCTACAGCTTCTCGCACTGTGTTACTGGCTCGTTGATATTAAAGGTTACAAACGTTGGGCGTGGCCCTTTATTGTTTTTGGTGTGAATGCGATCGCGTTGTTTGTCGGAACCGCTTTGATGGCAAGACTGATGGGTTTGATCAAAATTCCGCAAGCAGATGGTCGAACGATCTCTGCGCAAGGTTGGATCTTTCGAGACGCATTCCTGTCGTGGGCGCCTCCGATTCGTGCATCATTGGCTTACGCGATCGGTTTTGTTTTGCTGTGGTTGTTTTTGATGTGGTTGCTTTATCGGAAGAGGGTGTTTATTAAAGTGTGAGAGTTGTCGGGATCCGAACCGCAGTGACAAACAGTCAGTACCGTAACGCGGTAGCGTCGGGTCCGCTCGCAATCAAATCGTTTGATGGAACGCAAAGCCGACGCTACCGCGTTACGGTACTGACTGTTTGCCACTACACAAGCGTTAACTAAAGGAGGAAGGACATGCCAACCTATATTGGTCTTTTCAAATGGACGGCGCAGGGAATTGCGAACGTCAAAGATAGTCCGAACCGTCTCGATGCCGGTCGTAAGGAGTTCGAGAAGATCGGGGTCAAACTGAGAGATACGTGGTTGACGATGGGTCGATACGATCTCGTTTGCGTCATCGAGGCAGCGGACGATGACACGTACGCCAGAGCCATGCTGAAACTGGGCTCGTTGGGAAACATACAGACAGAGACGTTGAAAGCTTTTTCCGAAGACGAGTACCGGAAGATTGTCGCATCGATCTGAAACTCGATCTTGGCGGTTGTGGGTCTCTGCGATCTTTGCGTCTCTGCGTCCTCTGCGTTTCCCATTGCAACGTTGAACTGACTCAACGCGCGCACACGTTACATGTTTGTTGAGCGTATTCAACGTTGCAAGGGAAAACGCGGAGGACGCAGAGACGCAGAGATCGCAGAGACGCGGCCATCGTTTATTTTCGATAGCCTGGTCCGCGAACCACCTGCCCGGCTAATACGGGCGTACGTTTTCCCGCATCGACAGCGATCTGACCATTCACCAAAACATACTGAATACCTTCGGGATACTGGTTGGGATTTTCAAAAGTCGCCCGATCGATCACTCGGGCAGGATCAAAAATCGTAACGTCGGCGAAGAGCCCGGCCTTTAACAAACCACGATCACGCATTCCGACACGAGCAGCGGGCGCTCCCGTCATCTTATGAATTGCGCTCTCGAGCGATAACAGCTTCTGTTCACGAACGTAATGTCCGAGTATGCGCGGGTAACTGCCCCAGCCACGTGGATGCGATTTCGATCCTGCGAGTGGCCCATCGGTCGCACGTGCTCCACTGTCAGTGCAGAAACTGACGAACGGCGCACGCATCGCCGCATTCATGTCGGCTTCAGTCATCATGAAATAGATCGCGCTCGTTTGTGCCCGATCGGCTAGCAACAAATCGAACAGGGCATCCAACGGATCTTTCTTTTGTTCTTCGGCAATCTGAGAGATTCGTTTTCCCTGCAGCGAATCGAGGTCGCGGTTCACGACCGCACTTACGAGGACTCCGCCTGGTCCGCCGCTACCCAGATAAATGTTTTCCCAATCAGTGGAATCGGCAGAAATCTCGCGCTTCAAGCGCTGACGCGTCTCTGGATCTCTTAAACGCGGCAGTACTTTTTCGACACCACCTTCCAAAGCCCACGGCGGTAGGCACGCACTCAACGAAGTACTGCCAGCGATGTAGGGATAGATATCAGCGCTGATGTCGAGTCCTTCGGCGCGCGCGCGACCGATTTTCTCAAGCACTTCTGGCATCCGACCCCAGTTCTTTTTGTAAGCAGTTTTCAAATGCCAGATCTCCACAGGAATTTGCGCCTGGCTCGCAATCTGAAATACCTCCGCTAGTGACTGGTCCAACGCGTTGGCTTCGCTGCGTTGATGCGTTGCGTAGATTCCACCAAACTGATGCGCCACCTTTGCAAGCTCCACAATTTCATCGGTCTTGGCAAAACGCGCCGGCACGTATTGCAACGAAGTCGAAAGACCTAACGCCCCGTCGCGCATCGCTTGAGCGACGAGCTGCTTCATCTGTTCCAGTTCCGCTGCTGTCGGTGGACGATCGTCAAACCCGATAACGTACTCGCGCACTTGCGTCGCACCGACGAAGGTCGCGAGATTCACGCCGGATCTTTGACGTTCAAGTCGCTTGAAGTATTGATCGAGCGTTTGCCAGTCAATGGTTAAGTTGAAGCGTTTCAGAAAGTCTTCCTGCTCTTGTATCTGCCGTTGGTTGATGGGGGCGATGGATTCACCTTCGCCCGTAACCTCCGTCGTGACGCCCATCATCACTTTGCTCATCGCGCGTGGATCGATCAGCACATAAGTCTCTGATTGGCCCAGCATATCGATGAAGCCTGGTGCGACGACAAGCCCACGCGCGTCGATGACTCGTGTGGCTGTGGCGTTCGTCAGCTTTCCGATTTGCGCGATCCGATCACCCTTGATGGCGAGATCAGCGATGAGTCCTGGACTGCCTGATCCGTCGACAATGCGTCCGTTTTTGATCAGCACATCGAATTGGGCGCGTTGAACCGCAGGCGTCGTTAGGTTGAGTGCAACGAACATAGAGATCAACGTTAGTGAAAGGGATAATTTCAGAGCCATCTGTATTCCTCAGGTATATTCAACAGGATTCCAAACTCGGCCGCTTTGCTGCACTTTTTTATTCTGAAATCTTGAGATCCTGATTTCCTGTCCAAAGGTAGGGTTCACACATCCAAGAACTTCTTCTGATACGTCGGCTCCGGCATCATGCATACTTCATACTTGCCGAAAACTCTGTAACGGTTTCTTGCGACTAAGCGGTAAAACATATCGCGAAGCGGTCGCGGCACGATCTTGCCAAGCGCTGAAATTTTCCAAATCCCACCGAGCGTGCCTACGGCTTGCAGTATCGCATCTGATCGTTTTAGCAATCGTTCATCAGACTGCTCGTAATTCTCCACAACATAAACCGTATCGAGATCACTTGGATCGGCGCCGTGTCGGTCAAGGATCTTTCTCGCTAGATCGCTTTGCAACGATGCAAACAGCAACCGATCCTGATGGTCCCGCTTTAGTAAAAACTGATTCAGTCGATTGCAAAGTCCGCAGATGCCGTCGTAAAGAACAATGAATTTCGTCATGTATTACGGAGCCAACTCTGGCTGGTTAGCCAAGCGGAGATTGGCATTAATGCTTGCAAGATCCTTCGTCTTCAACTCAGCCCACTTCGCCTTTAAGTTTGCCAGGGCCTTTTGGGTTTCGACGGCCGCGTTCACTGTCGGGGTCGTCGCTGGCAAATCAGCACTCTGAAGAGTTTCCAGAAGCGAGGCAAACGCGCCATTCAGCCGCGTAAAGTTGGTATCGCGCACGTCTACCCCGCCTCCACCACCACCGTCGCCGCCGCCGCGTGTTTCGCCCGCGATCGCAACGATCGCCTTGTCGAGTTTTGACAGTGATTCTGCAAGTGGACCACGACCGACGTGATTGATCGCTGCCGGGATTTGCGATCGCAAGTTCTTCGCTTCCATCGCCGCTGCGTAAGTTTCTTCCATACCGCGATATGCTTCTAACGATAGTGTGAACTGTTGGGTCAAACCGGGCAAACCGGTCTTCACGCGGGGGTCCATCTTAACGACTAAAGGCTGCGTAAACGACCGCCCATCGACTGTAAGTTTGAGCGTGTAGGTTCCTGGAAGAACTTCTGGCCCAAGTGGATAACGCGGCGTGTCGTGGTAAATCGCCGATATTGGAAAGCTATGACTGAAGGCCGCCGGCGGCGCGTATTGCAAGTCCCAAACGAAACGTTGAACTCCCGCATTGTTCGAAAGGATTCGTGGGGGTCGATACCAATATGCCGGAACCGCATAATCCTTCTCGTTGATTTGTTCTGGGACATCCTCACTCGAATAACGACGGACTAGTTGTCCCTTCGCGTCAAGAATCTCCAGCGTCACTTTTTTCCCGCCAGAGCCGAGATAGTAATTAATGATCGCGCCATCCGGAGGATTTTGGCCGACTGGTTCTTCAGGCGGGAGCGGAGTGTCGGTATTAACATTTCGCTTTACACGGTAGGCGATCTGCGGTGCGAATAGGTGAGCCGGAGCGTTCAGGACTGTAGTCGTTACCTGCCGTAACGGTGTGATGTCGTCGAGGATCCAGAATGAACGACCGTGAGTGCCGACCACCACGTCGTCGTTATGAATCACGAGGTCGCGAATCGAAGTCGCGGGCATGTTGAAACGCAAGGACGTCCAGTGTTCACCGTCATCCAGTGAAACATAGACGGCGCGTTCCGTTCCGGCATAAAGCAGACCGCGTTTGAGCGGATCTTCTCTGACTGTGTTAACTGGTCCATCCGGCAATCCCTGGACGATTTCTTTCCATGTCGCACCACCATCGTGGGTGCGATAGATGTGTGGTTTCTGATCGTCTAGTCGAATGCGATTTACTGCGACGTAAGCAGTCGCCTGGTCGAAATGGCCGGCATCTATCTGCGAGATCTTGCTCCAGGAGTTTATCGCCGGCGGCGTAACGTTGGTCCATTTGACTCCACCATCACGCGTTACATGAATCAACCCATCATCGGTGCCCGCCCAGATCAAATTGATGTTCTTCGGAGAAGGCGCGAGGGCGTAAATAACACCACGGCGCGCTTGCGTCGCCATCTCCGGTCGACGAAACACTCCGATGCTCTCGGGAACTTCAGGCTTTTCACGCGAAAGGTCCGGACTGATGATGGTCCAATTCATTCCGCCATCGTTCGTCTTGAAGAGAACATTTCCGGCCAGGTAAAGGACATGCGGATCAATTGGCGAGAACATGATCGGCGCGGTCCTGAGGAAGCGATATTTACCGCTACGCAGAATCTCCGGCGCCACGTTCTGCACTTGACCGGTTTGTTTATCGAAACGCGTTGCTTTGCCACCGTAGATCAAATTTGGGTTCAACGGGTCAGGTGCGACATAGCCGTACTCTTCAACACCGACAGTGCGCCAGTCGCGAAATGAGATCGCCCCATTATCACCACGACTTGCTACGCCCGCTGAACCACTTTCTTGCTGCCCGCCGTAGACCCAGTAAGGAAATTCGTTGTCAGTTATGACGTGATAGAACTGCGCGGTCGGTTGGTTGTACCACGAACTCCATGTGTCGCCGCCGTTCACGGAAACAACTGCGCCCTGGTCAGTAGCGAGGAGGATGATGTTTGGATGTTCCGGGTTGATCCAGATCGTGTGGTAATCGTCGCCGCCCGGCGCGCCCTTGAAACCAGTGAATGTCTTCGCGCCGTCAGTGGATTTATAGGTTTCAATGGAGGCCGTATAGACAATCTCTTTGTCGCGCGGGTCGACTTCGATTTCCGCAAAGTCACTGCCGCGCGACCACACGCGACGTTCGCCCGTTGTGCGTTGCCAGGTTTCACCTGCGTCGTTTGAACGATAGATGCCGCCTTGCTGCGTCGAATCGACAGTCGCGTAGAGCGTTTTCGGATCGCTGGGGGCGATTGCAATACCGATTCGTCCTAAACCTTGTTCGAACGTTGGGAGACCCTTCGTCAGTTGTTTCCAAGTTGTTCCGCCGTCCGTCGATTTGAAAAGACCGCTGCCCGGTCCTTGCCACGCTCCGTTTTCCCACGGACCTTGTCGGGCCGACCATAAGACGGCGTAAATGGTTGAGGGTTCGGAGGGGTGCATTGCCAGAGCAACCGCGCCGGTGTCGATGTCTTTATAAAGGACGCGTTCCCAGCTCTCGCCTCCGTTGGTTGAACGAAACACACCACGTTCCGCATTCGGTCCATACGGATGGCCCAAAACCGCCACGTAGACTCTTTCGGCGTTGCGGGGATCAACGACGATAGCGGCAATTTGTTGTGCATCTCGCAGACCAAGGTGTCGCCACGTTTTACCGCCATCAGTTGATTTGAACATTCCATCACCGGTAGATAGATCTGGACGCTGGAGTCCCTCGCCGCTACCTACGTAGATCACCTGGGGATTTGAAGGAGCAACCGCGAGCGCACCGACGGAGCCGGTCGGTTGGTCATCGAATATCGGTGACCACGTGTGGCCATAGTCAGTCGTTTTCCAAACGCCACCGTTGTTGACTCCTATATCTGTCTCTTATACACATCTGACGCTGCCGACGAATCGAGTCGCGGGTGGTTGTGGGGGGTGGGGGGTG
>JBKPMX010000193.1:0-19209 GCA_046765655.1 Acidobacteriota bacterium | reverse complement strand
TCGAGCTCATCTTGCGCAGGAGGAGCGGCAAAAATCTTCTGCATCTCCTCGTTGATGTCTTTTTCAATCTGCTTCAAATCGCTTCCTGGTTTAGCGGTTGCTTGAATGATGAACAGACTACCAATCTCGCGTTGGTCCAGGAACGCACCAACGTCGGTCGCAATCTGTTCGTCGTATACGAGTCGCTTGTAGAGGCGCGAAGCTTTGTCAGAGACGAGAACGTCTGAGAGTAGCGTCAGGTAGTCGTTGTCAGCGGTGCCGCGACCCGGCACATTCCAGACTTTATAAATACGTGCCTGGGGAACTCGATCCTGCGCGATCTGACGCTGTTCACCAGTGCGCGGTGCAACCCACTTGTCGAAATGGGCGACAGGTGGACCAGGCGGTATCTCGCCAAAATACTTCTCAACCTTATCGCGAGCCGTCTTTGCGTCGATGTCGCCTGCGATCACGACGACTGCGTTCCCTGGACCGTAGTAGGTCTTAAACCACTCTTTCACATCGTCGAGCGAAGCAGCGTTAAGATCTTCCATCGATCCGATCACAGTGTGGCTGTAAGGATGGTGCGATGGAAATACCGCCTTGGTGATTAACTCTTCGCTGATGCTGTACGGTTCATTTTCGTCCTGACGTTTTTCGTTCTGCACGACGCCACGCTGCTCATCAACCTTCGCCTTGTCGATTGCTCCTACCAAGTGGCCCATTCGATCTGATTCCAGCCACAGGACTGTATCCAGAGCACCGACGGGAACGTTCTGAAAGTAATTAGTCCGATCCTCGTTCGTCGTTCCATTGAGGTCGGTGGCGCCGATTCTTTCGAGGGCCTGAAAGTAATCGTTGTTGAAGTGTTCGCTGCCATTGAACATGAGATGTTCAAACAGGTGGGCGAAACCCGTCTTGCCAGGCTTCTCGTTTTTGGAACCTACGTGATACCACACGTTCACAGCGACGATTGGCGCCTTATGATCTTCATGGACGACCACCGTGAGTCCATTCGACAAGACGAACTTCTGGAATGGAATATCAAACCGCGGCGCTGAAACTCCGTTGCCGGTCTGCCCCAGGGCTAGGCCTGACAGCAACTGAACACAAAGAACCAGACAGAGGCTTCTGAGCAAATTAGTTTTCATTACATTCTCCTGAGAAACTGCTGAGTAGGTTCGAATAATAACCAAAACCAAAGTAAAGGGCATCCAGCGAAAGCATCAACAAATTTGGGATCTCAGGTTCACGAAATTTTTGGACATGCTTCACTTTTCACATGCTAGACACCGCCGAATTCACAACGGTGTTAGCTTACTTTCGTCGGCGCCGCTTTGAGCGAATAACTCAACCTCTTATTCACCCCAACCTTTAGGTTGGGGTCCCGCCAGCGTTTAAAGGCCCAGTCGTGTTATAGTGCGCCAAACCATTTCAATGGTTTTAGCTTAACCTCACGAATGGAGAACCTCACATGTCTACTCATTCCTACTCACGTCTCTGGACACATCTGATTTGGGAAACACTTAACCGCGAGCCTACGCTTGATAAACGAGCGGCTGCGAAAGCTTCATCTTTCCTCACCGAGTACTCCCTGGAAAAAGGCATCTACATGAAAGTCAATTACTTCAATGCTGATCACACTCATGCCTTGATCGATCTGCCGACGCGTTACTCGATTGAAGAAGTGATCAAGCTATTCAAGGGCGGTTCATCGTATTGGATCAACCACAATCAACTCCTGAAGGGTCGTTTCGCCTGGGGTCTTGGTTATGGAGCGTTCTCAGTCTCGCACTCTGATGTCGGCCGTGTTGCTCGATACATCGCCAATCAAGAGGAGCATCATCGAAAGCGGACGTACGCAGAGGAATACGCGACGTTTGTGAAGCGATACGGTTTGGAGTGGCGGTCGGAGAAAACCATTAAAATGGTTGCGGTTGATCGCGGCGCGCGGGACGTTTGACGACACCTCGGGTCCCCAATCTAAAGATTGGGGAGAATAAGAAGTTGAGTTTCTCACTCTCATCAAAGCGCTGTATTCTAGTTACTCCACGGTATGGGATTCCCAAGATATCGTTGCTACGTACTTTGAGTCGCTATGATTAACGTTTCGCATAACCCTTCCAATTTGTGGTTAGTTCTCATCACTTTGCTCTTGATCTCAAGCTTCGGCGCATCTGCGCAATCGTCACGTACGAACCTCGCGCAAGTAAAACGGATCTACATCACATCGTTTCCCTCATCGAACAGACAGACACAGATCGAGGACATAAGCAGAGAGCTGGTTGCAACTGGCTTCGAAGTTGTCGACACGCAGTCTCAAGCAGATGCAGTCTTATCCTGGGAACAACAAAGCGAGATCGTACTTCATGGTGACGGAAGCATTCCGGATAAATCGATATTTACCTGGCAGCTCTTACTTGCCGACAACAAGCCAATCTGGAAACATCGAATCAAGTTTGTAAGCAAGAAGCGACCCGACGATGATTTAAAGTACGCGGCGCAAAAGCTTGCGAAAAAGCTTTTCGAAGACAAAGCAAAAGCGATTAAGAGAGGCGCTTCATCATGATCAAATCTATTCGTGGTAGTACCAACTGATAACTCGGCAGAGAAGATCTCGAACGACTTGTTGCCGCTTACCGCCGAAGGGATCGTTGTGGATATCGGGACCGGCGACGGGCTCTTTGTATACCAGTCAGCTCGGCAGAACCCGAACAAGTTCTACATCGGAATCGACGCCAATGTTCACCCACTGGAGAAGATCTCCGAGAAGATTCACCGGAAGCCCACTAAAGGCGGCGCACCTAACGTTCTCTTCGTTCAATCGGCCGTCGAAGATCTGCCCCGCGAACTCGATGCCGTTGCGGATGAAGTACACATCCACTTTCCCTGGGGCAGTTTGCTAAAAGCTGTCGCGTCGGGAGACTTCGACGTTCTGGCAAATGTTCGACGCATTTGTACGGCTGATGCTTTGCTCGAGGTTGTCGTTGGGTTAGATCCCTCACGCGATCGGGCGGAAATCAGTCGACTCGGATTGCAGTCGTTCACCATTGAACTGATCGATGGTGAGTTGGTCCAGCGATACAGGGCTGCTGGTTTCGAAATCAAAGAGCGAGGAAGTTTGTTGGCAGGTGATTGGCCTGAGTTCAAAACATCATGGGCCAAGCGTCTCAAAGGAAGTGACGCGAGGCCCATCGTTTACCTGATTGCGCGTGCTGTTTAAAAAGTTAGTCGACGCGAATACCGCGATGCATCGCAAGACCGCGCGCTTTCATGATTACGTCATCATCAATAATCTCACGACCTGAACTGAACGCCCTGATCTCCTCCGCCGTTCGACCCAGCGCAATGGCGAGTTTTTCATCGCTCGAGTCGAAACCACGTTCCTTCAAGTTGCGGAGGATCTGCGCCGCCTCCTCCTGAGTTGTTCCCTGGTCATCCACAACATTGTCAGTCAAATTACGGGACGGTGATTCGATTTGTCTTGCGGGCCCTCTGGCAGCGCGTGTGTTGCGCGAAATCAAATAAGCAAGCATTCCGCCGATTCCCAGGCCGGCTACCGTAAATCCAAGCTTCGCTGCCGACGACGCCTGCCATCTTCGCGATGTCTTTGCAGATTCATTCGTTTCAACTTTGTCCTCTTCAATCATTGCGACCTCCAGATAGATTTCCCGTGTCTGTTATGAAAACACACAACTTGATACAAGCCTTAGAGCTGTACACTTCAGATACGTGCATTGACTTACAGCCTGTTGGGTTGCAATAACTCGGCCAGAAACAGTAGGCAGAAAGCAGACGGCAGTAAGCAGCAGACGGCTTGCTCCTGCTACTGCATGCTGCTCCTGCCTCCTGCCTTCTGCCTCCTGCCGCTACCGCTCCAATGTATCGTAGAGCGGTTGCGCTGGTGTCGTAATCCACGACTCGTTCGCGACAGTCACCGCAAGAATTCTGATTCGTTCATTGTCGGGTAACACGAGCGTTCGAGCGCCTGCAGGAATGTCGATCGGATAGGCGTAGAGATACGAGTACTGATAGGGCTCGGGATTCCCTGCAGCGTCACGACGCTGCGAAGCAAACCAAGCGATGTCCGCGCGTTTGATGTAGCCCGGCCGTATGCCAGTCATCTCGCCATACGGATTGATCCGAACTCTTGGCGCAACTCCAGCAGCTGCTGCGGTGACGCTTTGGCGGATCGGCTCTTCCGTCGTTTTCCACATTCGGTTGTCCCATTGACCTACGTACCCTGTCCACTCCTGAATCGTCAGATCTACCTGTTTTTGTCCCACCTGGAATGCAGCTTTCTGATCGCCTCCGATCGCTGCCGCTAAGAGATACACACGATTGAAACGTCCGTTGGGCAACGCGATCGTTTGACCGCGTGAGACAAGCGCATTCGGCTTCGTTGCCGCGCCGAGTTGAAAGCGGATGCCGCCGAAAGAGATTTCCCTCGCTAGCAATTCAGCTGGCAAAGATTTTCCCTGGCTGGCACCTTGATTATTCGGCGCCCAGTCGAAACTGCCGTCGGCTGGTCGACCAAGTCGTGCTGCGACAGAAAGATCGTAATCAAGCATTACAGGTTGCGACTGAATGGCATTTGCTTTGATTCGCGACGCCGCGAGTTTCAGGGCGAAAGTTCTCGGCTGAAACGCTCGAAACGATGTGACTAGTTCTCCGTTGCTGATATTTGCTGGTCCAACTGGCTGCTCTTGCGCATTCACTTCACGCGCGGCAACAACAGGTGACATAAAAGTTAGATGGACGTTCTCAGCAGAAACACCATCCGTTTCGACCAAACGCACAATCACTTCATCACTTAATTCCGCCTTTTTCAGCGCCAGTACGCGAACGCGATCGTTGTTCAGTCGCAGCAGTGAAAATGACTTCGTCAGCGCGCCTGGATGCGACTGACTCTGGAATGCGATCAATGGCTGATTTAAGCGATATGCTTGCCAGTCAGTCCGGTCTTTGCGCCAATCCCCGGCATGACCGACAATACCAAACCTTATTTCGTGGCGGCCGATGTCCTGCGTGCCCTGATCGGGGTAACCTCCGCGTGTGCCGGGCGTGCGAACAAGTGTCAAACGGATCGTTCGATCGTCAGGTTTGTCAGAACCATTCTTGCAATCGGTGAGTATTGTCGCTCCGAAGGATCCGCTTTGATCCGCAAGATCAATCCACTGATGCGAGCCAACTTCAAACTGACGTTCGGCTGCGTTCGGTCGTTGAATCGTACCGACGTCCCAGTTGTACGTCGCGAGCTTATTTGCTGCGGCGAGTGGAAACGTGGCTTTCAGATTTGCCTGTTTAGTATTCCAATCGATCACGTTGCTGAACTCAACGCGGTTACCAGCATCACCGGCTGACAAACTTACCGTTTGGACAAACTTCGAATCTTCCGTATCGCGAACAACTGCCAGGCTGACTCGTGCTGGTCCGTCCTCAATGACGCTCGCCTTGGCGTTACCTGAAACGAACGCGCGCGGCGCCCGCTGCTCGTCCTCAAAATCCATGTTCCATGCCGGCCACTGTCGCGGATTGTCTGTCGAGATCGCCAGCCGAATCGGTGCTGAAAGAATCTCTCGAGACGTCCGTTTGTCATAAATGCTCGACACGTCGCCGTTACCATCCAGCTTGACGCGATAGCGCGCATTTTCAAGGGACGAATCGCTCACCTTCAAAGTCGAATTCGAGGGCGTGTCAGCAGGCTGAACATCGTAGACTGCAAATCCAACTGATGGAGCTTTGGCAAGAAACACGACTTTGCCGTTACTGAACTGCGCCGGAACCTCCGCTCCGTCTGGGCCAATCACGCGCACCCCTTTCGGTGAACCACCGGCGAAAGATAGGGTTGCTTCCACGACATCTTCACGCGGAATGTTCAGCGGGTTGTAAACAACAATAGCGGTTCCCTTCGCTTGCGTGTCGAGTTCAGCCGCAATTCCATTTACGGCACTCGTCATCACTCCAGCAAATTGATTCATTGCAACAACGTCGTCGTTCCACGCAAACTCAAATGCTTTGGGCGTTGCTGTGCCAGGCAGAAGGTCATGAAACTGTCCGCCCATGACAAGCGTCCACGCATTGTTCAGTCGTTCCCGCGGATATGTGCGAGCGCCCAGCCAGTCGGCCGCGACTGAAGCTTTCTCTGCTGCATCAGCAAGTAATTCATTCTTTCGCATCCATCTTTTCTGGTAGGCCTGGGAGGTCAACGAACCCGCTGAGTGATTGATGAGTTCCAGATCGCCCTTGTAACGAGGCATGCGGTCGGTTGAGCAACAACTCAGAATGTCCTGAAAAAGCTGATCAGCTTTTGACCAAATGACGCGTACTGGTCCATCGCCCATCTGCACCATCGGGCCAGACGGCGTGGTCGTTGTTTGGCCAAAGGTAAAAGGAGACGGAAGAATGGTCTTGGTCTTCGAAGTAATTGCCTCCATCAAACGAACAGAGTTCTGCGTTGGTGACCCGCCAACATCGCCGGTTCCGACGTAGTGATAATCAGCAAACACGCCGGTCAGGTTTCCGTTGATGTCGATTCGTTTCGTCCAATCTTCAAGTGGACGAGTCCTCGCCTGGTTCTGCTGCGCCGTTAAGCTGGGATCAGCGCCAGGCGGCGTTGGTGGCGTCTTACTGATATCGTAATTCACCTGACTGCCGTAACTGAGCGGATTAAGCGCAGCAATGACTTTGCTTCCGTCGGGACCTTCCCAAACTCCAACGTTGAATGGAATTCCCACTGGTGTCTTTTCCGGCGAATCTGGTCCGCCAACAAATGGCGCCGGTTGCCATCCTGACGAAAGTTTCTGAGTTGAGAATCCTTTGATCCCGGAGTGCGCGAGGATGCTCGGCAACGATGCCGGAAAACCAAAACAGTCAGGCAACATATATTCGTCGCTGGCAAGACCGAACTCTTTCCGGAACCAGTTATTACCATAAAGAATCTGCCTGAAGATCGACTCCGCGTTTGGTGAATTCACATCGCCTTCTTCCATAGACGATCCAGCTGGAAACCACCGTCCCGCTGCGACGTACTGCTTCAATGTTACAAAGTCTAAGGGGTAATACTCCTTCATCAAGCGATACCTGTTGGCGCCCGTGAAGTTGAAGATGTAGCTCGGATACTTTTCGAAGAGCATGAAGTTGTTGCGCATCGTCTTCGTTAAGTATTCCTGAATCACCTGCGGATATTCCCAGCGCCATTCCGTATCGAGGTGCGCGTAACCTACGACGTAAAGTGTTCGCTCTTTGGCAAGATTGGGTCGAACGGCTTTCGTCGACGGGCCATGCGACTGCCGAGCCGGCGTCTTTGGTTTTTGCGTTGTCGAGGTGCGGGTCTGGGCGCGAATGGCACCAATGGTAAGAAGACAAACAACTAGAGACAGGACGGGAGACCTAAAGCAACGCAGCATGGCTTTATCCTCGTGCACCTATGTGGTTGATTGCGTGTTCTCTAAGAGTGATGAACCGAAAACCTAATGTTAACCCGACTCTTCGGGCATGCACTGCGTGACAAAACGTAAGGTTCTTGGTTTTGAGCAACTTTCATTCGGCTTTGCCGTCTGATGTGAGGCGATGGCTAGGCCTCGCCGTAATGAGCCGCTCTCATTTCGGGCTATGGCCTCGTTCCGGTCTCTGACCCAAACACGCTGATATCCATTGGCATTGTAGAAGGGCCCAGCCCGAACCAGGGGCATAGCCCCAATGGATCGAGCGCCCTCTCGGCGAGGCAAAGCCATCGCCTCACATCGAGCGGCAAAGCCGGAGTTGGGTTGCTCTCAAATATAAGTTCGCCGTCTGCTTCTGTTTCACCTGATGAACTTTTCAAGTTGTGCAGCCAGATCAGAGTTGATTGCCTTTAGAGCTTCGTACTGTTCGCGGGCGGACTTCTTGTCGTTGATTGCGACAAATGTAAGACCGAGATTGTAATGCGCCTGTGGCAGCGACGGTCGCAGTTTCAAAACATTCTGATAAGCCTCAATAGCTTCAGAATAGCGCTTGGCGTTATAGAGAGTCAGACCGAGATTAAAGTAAGCCGCAGCGTTGCTCGGACCCAAGGTCGTCGCTTTCTTCAGATCGTTAGCGGCCTTTTCATAGTCTTTCAAACCATTGTATGCATTGCCACGATTCTTGTAGGCATACGACAACAGTTCATCTCTGTCCTGGTGACCTTGCAGATAAGCTTGTCCCGTCTCACCGAGTAATTCGATCGCCAGGGTAGCTTCATCGCGACCCCTATCGAAGAGCTCTGTTGCGTTATACGCCGCGCTGAGATTATTGACGACTTCCGGATTCTTAGGATCCAGTTGTTTCAACTTTTGATAGATCGGAATCGCCTCAGCGTATTTCCCCTGACGAGCTAATGAATATGCAAGTGGTAACTGTGCATCCTGATAGTTTGGGTTTAGCTCAATCGCCCTGCGGTAGTATTTTTCAGCGTCCTCGAACTTGTTGTCGTCTACCGACACATTGCCGAGGCCCGCAAATGCGCGTGCGTCGGTTGGCATCAAACGCGTAGCTTCGGTGTACTGCTTCTTCGCCTCGTCTCGATTAACTTTACGCGCTGCATTAGCCTTCGTCAGAAGTTGTTCTTGTTGTTCGGCCACGGTGGGCTTCTTCGGACGGCTGCCGGTCGTTCTGCCACCACCGACACCACTTTGAGCGGTCAGAGTTTTGACCTTGGGATCGGATGGCGCCTTAAAGATCAAAGCGGCGCCGCCGACGATGTCGCCGGTCAGACGGCCACCGCCCGGTTGTTGGGCCGAGGTGAAAAGCGCTGAGCTAATTAAAAGGGCACAGGGGAGTGTTAGGGGCAGGGGCCAGGTAAATCGGTTTCGCATCGGCAATCCTCTCGAATCGTCTCAGCGATTACAACCTATTTCGAAGACGGATGACAAGAGGGATTGGAAAGGAGCCGGGGAGAGGGGGATTCGGGGACGGCGAGATCTCCGTTTTCCGCGTCCCCCTTTCTCCCTGTCCCCGCTTCTCCCGTCTTCTTAGTTTAGGCCGTCCAATTGAAGTCCGATCGGTTCGGCGCCTGCTCCTTTTAGACCATCGATCAACCGTGCAACCTCGCCGTAAGCGATTGTGCGTGGGGCGTTGATGAAAACCGTCTTTTCGATGCGCACTGATTCCGGCAGATCGGTTCTCATGAGCATATCTGCTCGATACGCATGGTTCTTCGTGCGGTCAGCAAAAAGTGATACCAACCTCGCCGCTAACTTCGAGGGATCGTCAACCGTGCCCATGTCTTCCGTAAGTCCGTTCAGACGTAATGTTCGATCTGCCTGGATCGCAACAACGAGAGCCAGATCATTTGGCGGATAAACGTGACCATCTGGAGGTGCGGGTAGTTTAGCGGTGAACTTATGCGGCTTCGCCGGCGCTGCGACCATGAAGATGATCAGCAACACAAGTAACACATCGATTAGCGGTGTGACATTGATTGTTGGTTCTGTATGAGATTCGGATTTTGGCATGGAACAACTCCTCGCGGTCGGTCGAGGTGTTAGACACTCATCGAGTGAGAATGTTCCGGGTCGTGAATCGTAAATCCTGAATCGTAAATCGTTCATGGAGCTCAAGTCTCTGCGTTAACCTCTGTGTTCTCTGCGCCTCTGCGGTTTTGCCTCAACTTACGACTACGACATCAAGATCGAAAGCGGCCCCTTCCCGCATAAGTTGTAGTCTAAGAATGTTGAAGGAAAACCGCGGAGGCGCAGAGAACGCAGAGCTTACGCAGAGACTTGAGCTGCTACGAACGATTCACGATTCACTATTTACTATTCACTATTTACTATTCACTATTTACTAATCACGAACCTCATCGCATGTCGTTCTTCGGAAATTTCACTTTGTCTGGATGCTGATTCAACTCTAGAAGCAGTTCCTTAATCATTCTCGTCTTCACGCGACCAGCTTCTCTCGGATGGACCAGATAGCGCACGATCGCCTCCAACCAGGTGTTCTCCGCTACACGAAACATCACCACTGGCCGCTCCTGCACCTGGAGTTGATCCACCGGAGTCTTCGCTAACAACTGGCGGAAGACACCGACTTGCTTGATCATCGCTTCTCCGACTTCCCTTTCGGCTACTTGCTGCATGGTCTGCGCGATGAATTCCAGATCAGAGTTGTAAGCAACATTAAATTTGATCTCGTTCCAGAGATACGGAAACAAAGGCCAGCTGTAGTTGTATACAGGAGTGTCTAACACATTTGAATTCGGGAACTTGATCACGCGTCCGCTTGGATGATCGGTGGAAAGATATTCACCACCAAACTCCCAGAGCGTCGTATCGAAGTACCCAAGATCGATCACATCTCCGGTGGCATCTCCGATCTTAATGCGATCCCCGATGCGATATGGCTCACGAACTAAGATGTAAACCCAGCCGATGAAACTCGTGATTGGTTTTTGTAACGCGAATCCAAGTAACAGTGAGATCAGACCGAACGAGACGACGGCCGTGTACCAGTTTTGAAAAATAATCGTTACGGCAAGGAGGCCCATTAAGAGGCCCGTAACCAACCGGAATACACGTTTCAACGTGTACTTCGAAACCGGGTTCTCAATCCGTCCGATAAAATAGACGTCAATCAGTTTACGGATTGCGAGTACCAGGACCACGGCCATCGCCGCGAGCGTGAGCCTCCCTATAGAGGGCACGTACCGTGTAGCAAAACCAAAAAACTTGAGACCGAGCAGAAAATAGAACGCCCCGAGTGCAAGCAGAAGAACAGCGTGCGTACCAATGAGGAATTTGTCCGCAGTGCGCGTAACGGTTTGTTTGATACGGCCGCCCGTCCGATTTAATTCTCGGCGGACTGTTGGATCTTGCTCGATCTTCTCGGCCTGAATTTCGACGTCTTCTTTCATTCTTTTATTTCTGCTGATGCGGCGTCTCTGGATCGAAGAGCAAGGGAAAGAATTGCCCGCCCATTTTTTCACCGGCAGCAATCGGAGGAACACCTTCGAGCGGTGCAGCATCTGATGCCGACCGGACACCGTCGGCAAATACGTTAATCACCACAGCTCGCCGCGCTCTATCGGTCTTATTCTCATACGAGCCATGGACCATCAGCGGATGATGGAACGAGGCCTCGCCTGCCTTCAATTCGACTGGAACAGGCGTGAATTCTCTTCTCTGCTCGTCACTCAAAACAGTCTGGATCGAATCCATATCGTTCGCGAGTCCGGTAATCGGCAATAGATTCCATCGATGACTTCCCGGCACATAGTGGACGCAGCCGTTGTCCACGGTCGAATCATCAAGCCCAATCCAACACGACAGGTGTGCCATCGGTTTTGTCCTGGTCCAGTAGGAGTAGTCCTGATGCCAGGCGACTACTCCACCGTGATGCGCCGGTTTGAAGAAGATCTGATCGTGCCAGAATCTTACCGGAGCGTTCAGTAGCTGCGACGCCGGCTGAAGAAACTTCGGATTCCACAGCACGTCGTGAAGAGCAGGAGTGACTCGCCACGCACCGAGCGCATGAAAGAGCACAGTAGCTGGATCGGACGATTCGTTTGAATTGTATTCGTAGAACAGGGGGCGACCCGCATGAGCAGGATTGACGAGGTCAGCCAGTTCCTCGCGGAGCCTGTCGATCTGATGCGGCTCAAGCATGCGGATGCCGGCTACATATCCGTTTTGGCGATAGAAACTGACTTGATCGTCGGTTAGTCGAAGAGCATTCCAGTCGCCGGCATGTCGTGGCCACGCAAACAGATCAGTAATTGGTCGATGAATGGTTGAAAGATCGAGGACCATCGAACTATTTCACGTCCTTCAGTCCATCAAGGACGACACGAGCAACGGTCGGAATGATTTCGCGATCGTTTGCGTGATCGGTAGTGAAAGTTGCAAGTACGAACTTTAAACCTTCGGGAGTTTCAATGTACGCGACGTCATGACGCGTCGTACTGGTCCAGCCCGCCTTAGACCAAAGCTTTACGCCTTGCACTCCGTGAAGAGCTATGCCGCTGAAGCCTACACCCTGGTCGTCCGGATCTTTGGAGTTACTCATATAATCGCGCTTCAAAAGATCCATCATCATCGCCGTGCGTGACGGCGTGGCCACTTTGCCGGTCACAATCTCCATCATGAGTCGTGCAACTGCGTCAGTCGTAAGTTTATTTCGGTTCTCGCCATTAGGCCCGCGCGATACTTTCTCTCGTCCATATGCGTCTTCACAAAAAGTCTTTTGATTGACGTTGATATTGCTGTAGCCAAGCGATGTGTAAAAGCGATTGACGGCATTGCGTTGGTACTGCCACTCCTCCATTTCTTTTGCGGGAAGTTCGTAGCCGCCGGTCGTGTGCGTAATCACGTCGAGTACATACTGCGTCGCTTCATTAGAAGAGTCGACAATCATGTCGCGCAAAGCACGTTTCAACTCGGGTGTCTCTTCAATCTTCTTGTCTTCCAGCCAGCGATGTGCGGCGACCAGATAAAAGAGCTTTACGACACTCGCTGGATAGACTCGCTCATTACCACGAAAGCTCGCGGTCACAGGATGGGCTGGATCTCGCATGTCGATCAGAGTGATCGAAAGGTTCTTATCCTCTAACTTCTTATCGGCAAAGCGTTCAATTGCGGTTCGGGCGGCACGATTAACTAGATCTTGAAGCGAGCTGTTACTTGCTTGCTGGGCGTAGAAGGACGGGACAAAGACAAACGACAAGGTAAGAACGAAGACAAGTCTCTTTAGCATTCGGTATCTCCCCAACGTGGTAGGACTGAATTATCGAACAGAGGTTAAAGCGTCAGCGAAAAAAGTGAAAGAGGAAAATGCTGAGCCTCGCAGAGACATTTCATTCAACCTCTCATTCTCCCCGACCTTCAGGTCGGGGCTCAACCGCCGACGTTGAGGGGGTTCAACCATTTCAATGGTTTTGAATCGCGAACTCGCACGAGCAGACGGCTCTGAAGAAACCATTAAAATGGTTGGCGCTGTGTTGTCGCCGTGGCACCCCAACCTAAAGGTTGGGGAGAATGAGAAGTTGAGAATCCATGCAGTCCATAATGCAGAGGGACTGTTGGTGTGAATTGAAGTGTGAAGGACACTTCCAATCTAAGACCTCAAATCTCATATCGACAAACATTCTTCTCTCTTTCTCCTGCTCATTCTGTTATAACGCCACGGTGCCAACCCCTTCTGAAGAAGGTCTCGTTCGCGGCATTCGCCGTTGGGATCTTGTCGCGTTCGCCATTAATGCCATCATTGGAGCCGGGATCTTTGGTCTTCCTTCCAAGATCTACAGCCTCATCGGCAGTTACAGCATCATTGCTTTCGTAGTGTGTGGCCTGGTTGTCGCACTCATCATCCTCTGTTTCGCTGAAGTCGGGAGTCGATTCACAACGACCGGGGGGCCATACCTTTATGCTCGCGAAGCCTTTGGACCAACAGCTGCGTTTGAAGTCGGTTGGATGATTTGGTTAGCTCGGGTGACCGCGTTCGCCGCCAACTCTAATCTGCTGGTAGATTACCTCGGCTTTTTCTGGCCGCGCGCGACAACTGCTCCGTGGCGCCCAATCATCATTGTTACCATCGTCGTCGCACTTGCATTGATTAACTTTATCGGAGTGCGGCAGTCGGCGATCTTTAGCAACTGCTTCGCTATCGGGAAGCTCGTTCCCATTCTTATCTTTATTGCGACAGGTTTGTTCTTCCTGCATCCCCAGGGCTTCACACCGGGCGCCACACCCGGAACCGGCGCATTCTCCCAATCAGTCTTGTTTCTCGTTTACGCTTTCACTGGATTCGAAACCGCCACAGTTCCAGCCGGTGAAATGCGCGACCCGCAACGAAACCTACCGCGCGCCCTACTGATAGCGACCGCCGTCGTGGCCGTTTCATACATTTTGATTCAAATTGTTTGTATCGGTACTTTGCCAGGGCTTGCTCAGTCGAAGAGACCGTTAGCAGACGCAGGCATGCTGTTTATGGGAACAGCTGGAGCGGCAATTATCTCAGCGGGTGCAATTGTTTCTATATCCGGCAATTTGAACATCGTGCTCCTCGGTGGCTCTCGTATTCCGTTCGCAATGGCCGAGCAAGGGCAACTGCCGCAGTTCGTCGGCGCCGTCCACAAACGATTCGCGACTCCTTATCTTTCAATCCTACTTACTAGCGCAGTGATACTGGTGCTAAGTCTCCAGAGTTCGTTCCTCGCAGCTCTCACGGTGAGCACAATCGCAAGACTGATCACTTACGGCGCAACATGCGCGGCGCTCCCATTTTTCCGTCGTCGCAAAGATATGCCACGCGCCGTCTTCCATCTTCCTGGCGGTGTTTTCATCGCGATTCTTTGTTTGGTATTGGTAGTTTGGCTGTTGGCCAACAGTACTAAGCAGGAAGCGATTGCAGCAGCACTGGCTGCAGCGGTGGGTTTAATAATCTTCTTCGCTTATCGAATCTACTCTCGCTCTTCGTAGACTACACGACCATCAACAATCGTCATTAACACTTTCACGTTTTCGATCTCGACAGGATCGATGGAGAAAATATCACGCGAGAGGATCACGAGATCGGCCAGTTTGCCTGGCGTGATTGTTCCCTTAACTGACTCCTGAAACTCCGCATAAGCGGATCCAACCGTGTAAGCGCGCACTGCTTCGTCAACTGTGATCTTCTGCTGCGGGATCCAACCATTTGGATTCTTTCCATCGATGGTGCGCCGAGTAACCGCGCCATAGACACTCAGCAACGGATTCAATGGCGCGACCGTCCAGTCAGTGCCAAACGCGAGTGTCGCGCCGCTGTCGAGTAACGAACGAAAAGCATATGTCGTTTTAGCGCGCTCGCTTCCGATTCTCTTTTCCGCCCAGCGACCATCGTCGATAGCGTGATACGGCTGCATCGACGCGATTACTTTGTCGCGCGCAAAACGTGGGATGTCCTGAGGTCGAATATGTTGCGCGTGTTCGATTCGAAAGCGCCGATCACGCGGGCCGTTTTCTTTTTCCACCTGTTCGAAGATCGACAGGATCAGATCGTTTGCACGGTCGCCGATGGCGTGAATCAGAACCTGTAGCCCAGCGCGATCGGCACCGCGTACACGCTCAAGCATTGCGCCCTCGGGAAACATCTCGTCACTGGGAATTCCGCGCGTATCCGGAGCATCCTTGTATGGATCGTAAAAGAGCGCCGTGGTTGAACCGAGACTGCCGTCCGAGAATGCTTTCAAACCGCCAACGCGAAGCATCTCGCTACCAAAATGCGCACGTATGCCTGCCTTCGCCAATCGCTCCCAATTTGGCAGCGGGGTCATTGCGTAAATCCGAGTCTTCAAATCCCCGCGATCTAGCAGCGTCTGATACACACCGACATCGCTTCCAGCGGATACATCCTGAACACTAGTGACCCCGAGACGTGCAGCGTAGTTTGAAGCAGCGCGTGCCGCGATCAATTTTTCTTCAAATGTTGATTCGGGCTTTACCTTCCAAACAAAACTTTGCGCTGCATCTTTGAGAATCCCGGTAGGTTCGCCATTCGCATCTCGAACAATGACTCCACCGGGAGGATCAACTGTCTTGCTGGTAACACCGCCGAGTTTTAGCGCGAGACTGTTTGCCAGCGCCATGTGACCATCGAGGCGACTCACGAACACAGGTGTATTCGGAGTGAAACGATCGATTAGCTCTTTCGTGGGCAGCTTGGCTTCCGGCCATCGCTCATGGTCCCAGTCGCCACCGGTGATCCAACTACCCGCCGGAAGCTTTGATGCAAACGCGCGAATGCGTTCGGCGAATTCCTCAGGTGTCTTTGCGTCACGCAGGTCAACGCTGGAGAGTTGGAACCCACCGCTAACAAAATGCACGTGCGCATCATTGAAACCAGGAAGCACAAGTCGCTTTTGAGCATCGATGACTTTAGTGTTTTGCCCAGCAAGCTTCTGTATTTCAGAAGTGGTACCCAGACCGACAATGCGATTGCCGAGAATAGCAATGGCTTCAGCGGTCGGTCGGGCAGGATCCATTGTGCGGACGGTTGCGTCGATAATGATTGTGTCCGGAGTGAATAGGGAGTTATCAGCGTGCACAGGCAAGGTCATAAGGATTGCACTCAGAGTTATTAAGAGAAACGCTAGTCTTGGTCTCATAGGAAGTAGACGATACAAGTGTGTTCGATCTCGTGGAAAACAGTCAGTACCGACACGCGGTAGCGTCGGGTCAGTGTTCCAGATATAGGGCCGCAAAGCGAGACGCTGGTCCGACGCTACCGCGTTTCGGTACTGACTGTTTCGCCACGCGAGGACTGCTGACCCATAAGAGCGGACACTATAGCCCAACATGAAGTCTGAGGTACACTTTCACTCTCGCGTGGATAATCTAATTAACAACCTGCAAGCAATTGTCGGTAAAGGCAACGTACTCTCCGAACCAGACGAGTTACTGGTCTACGAATGCGATGGCCTGCCCCATCACAAACACCGTCCCAGAGCTGTTGTGTTTCCCTCTTCAACTGAAGAAACGTCAGCCGTGATGCGAGAGTTGGCAAGACAGAGCATCCCTTTCACTCCTCGCGGCGCCGGGACCGGTCTTTCCGGTGGTGCGCTCGCGTTGAATAGCGGTGTGGTTGTCGAGATGGCGCGCATGCGCAAGATTCTAAAGATTGATGTCGCAAATCGTCTCGCGATCGTTCAGCCAGGCGTGATCAACTTGCAGGTCTCAGCTGCCGCTGCGCCGCATGGTCTCTATTACGTTCCCGATCCTTCAAGTCAACCCACATGTACGATCGGCGGCAACATCGCCGAAAGCGCGGGCGGGATTCATTGCCTGAAGTACGGCACCACAACTGATCATGTGCTCGCATGCAAAGTTGTCATAGCAGGCGGCGAAATCATCGAACTTGGCAGCGTTACTGGTCAATCCGCTGGCTACGATCTCATCGGCACATTCATTGGCTCTGAAGGCACCTTCGGAGTCGCGACTGAGGCGACGTTGCGACTGGTCCAAACTCCACCCGCTGTGCGCACCTTACTCGCAGAGTTCGGCGAGGTAAACGATGCTAGCCATGCGGTCTCGGCGATCATTGCAGCCGGAGTGATGCCTGCCGCACTCGAGATGATGGACCGTGAGATTATTCGCGCCGTTGAAGCGAGTGTGTTTGCGGCCGGACTTCCACCTGACGCAGGCGCCGCATTGCTGATCGAACTCGACGGTATCGAGTGTGGCATTGACGACGAAGCCGCGAGAGTGACCTCCATCTGTTTGGAATACGGGGCTCGGGATTGTCGACTCGCTCGTGATGAATACGAGCGCAAAAAACTTTGGGCTGCACGCAAAGGGGCGTTCGGTGCTATCGGCCGAATCTCGCCCGACTCGATGATTCAGGACGCAGTCGTCCCCAGATCGAGGCTACCGCAAGTGCTTGAAGCCGCGTATGAGATCGCCGCGCGGTACCGGCTGAGAATCGCAAATGTTTTTCATGCGGGCGACGGCAATTTGCATCCTTTGATCTGTTTCGACTCTCGGTTCCCCGAGGAAGTGGTTCGGGTGAAAGAAGCTGGACGCGAATTGATGGAAGTATGCGTTAACGCGGGCGGCACGATCACGGGCGAACACGGCGTCGGGCTCGATAAGCGAGAGTTGTTGCCGTACGTCTTTTCAGAGACTGACATGGAGGCGATGTTACGCGTGCGTGCTGCGTTCGATCCGACTGGTCTCTGCAATCCCGGAAAGATCATTCCGATGCTACGTGGCTGTGGGGAAGGACGCGCGGTTGCGGCTGAGAGCGCAGCGGCGCCCGCAGAGAAATCAAACGGAAAACCGCTCGCAGCCATAGATGCTCCGATCGAAATCAATAAAACGCCGTTTCGTTCTGATGTGGCCTTCGCGGACCTTGCCGGGATTGTTGGCGAAGACAACTGCATTGGCGCGTCCAATACCGTCACCGTTGGCCCAGCGAATGCTGAACAGATATCTGAGATTTTGAAACTTGCCACGAGCAAAGGGTGGCCTGTGCTACCCGTAGGAAGTTGCACCTGGTCCAATCAGTTATATCCGAGCCACACTGGGATCATCATTAACACGACTCGTCTGAACAATATCGTCGAGCATGAACCAGCCGACCTGGTCGCGATTGCCCAAGCTGGTGTTCGCCTAACCGATTTCAACGGCGCTCTAAAAGAGAATGGTCAGTGGCTACCACTCGATCCGCCTGACAACGGACAGGCGACACTCGGTGGAGTTGTCGCAACGGGCTTAAGTGGGGCGCACCAGATCGCATTTGGTCGTCCGCGTGGATCGGTGATTGGGATGAAGGTTGTCCTGGCAGACGGGAATCTGATTAAGGCAGGAGGGCGGGTCGTTAAGAATGTGGCTGGTTACGACCTGTGCAAGTTGTTTACCGGGAGTTACGGAACGCTCGGGGTCATTACCGAGATCAATTTCAAGCTTCGTCCATTGCCGGAAAAACAACTGACGCTGATCGCAACAGGAGATGCGCAAACACTCATAGAGGCAGGTCGGACAATCATGCAGGCACGATTGTTTCCGGTCGCGCTGGAATTGATATCGCCTGCGTTCGCACGCGAGTTGGGAATTTCTGTAAACAAATGTGTGCTGCTCGTTCGGTTTGCTGGAAATATAAAGGCGGTGGCATTTCAGACAGAGGAAGCGCGGCAGTTCTTAGGCAATAATCAAGTGGAGATAGATCAGGCGGACGATTCGCTTTGGCGCAAACTCGCAGCACTGCCTCTTTCGGAGGAAGTAAAAACGTCATGGCGAACAGCCGTGCTACCGATGAACTTGCCGCTGATGCTCCAAGCTCTGGGAAATGATTTCGAATGGCAAATGGGCGTTGGCGATGGAAGAGTTAGAGCACTCTATCGAGAATCTCTCATGCCGGAACGACTCAAACAATTTCGTGAAGCGACGATCAGCGCCGATGGAACCTTCATCATTGAAACAGAACCGGCTTCGGTCCCGCACGATGGTCCTCCGCTGCAATCACTGGGTGAGCGCATCAAGCAGAAGCTCGATCCCAATGGCACATTTCCCCATATGTAATCTTTGAATCCTGTCATCCCTGTCCAGGACTTCTTGGATACCAGGCAGTTTCAACCCTCTGCGTGGCCTCAGCGTTGTCTGCGTCTCTTGCGGTTAATGTTGAGTGGTTCGGATGGATCGACGAAACTGAAAGTCGGGCTTACGATATAAGACGACCATTATGAACGGCGCAAAATCCAACGCAGAAACGCCGAGGTTGCGCAGAAGATGAATC
>JBKPMX010000192.1:0-5409 GCA_046765655.1 Acidobacteriota bacterium | reverse complement strand
GGGATAGCCACGACATCCGATTCGCGAAGCAACCAAGCCAGAGCGATTTGCGCGGGCGAAGCATCATGCTGTGACGCGATCGTCTTTATCGTTGCTTTACCAAAAATCTTCCTCTGCTCAGCGCGGTTATTACCAACGGGTGAATAAGCCATGATGGGAATACGTCGCTCGCGACTCCATTCAAGCAGATCCCACTCGATGCCGCGATGCATTAAGTTATACAGGACCTGATTTGTCGCAATCTCTTCACCGCCGGGCAGGGTCAAGGCTTCTTCCATATCGGAGACATCGAAATTGCTGACCCCATATTCGAGGATGCTTCCCTCCTTCTTCAGTTGTTGAAAGCCATCCAGCGTTTCTATGAGCGGAACGTCGCCGCGCCAGTGAAGTAGATACACATCGATGTAGTCAGTCTTCAGCCGTCGGAGACTTCTTCTGCACGCTTCGATCGCTCCACGTCGCGTTGCGTTATGCGGATAGACCTTGCTGACTATACATACCTCCGATCGACGACCATCGATCGCTTCTCCGACCACTTCTTCAGCCCCACCTTCACCATACATCTCTGCGGTGTCAATCAGGTTCATCCCGAGATCCAAACCAAAACGAAGTGCATCCACCTCTGCCTTACGTTGTGAACGATCTTCACCCATCCGCCAGGTTCCCTGGCCGAGCACGGGCATCGCTCTCCTCGAAGGCATCATAGTAGTGCCTACGTTTGGGGCCTCGTTCCGTATGTTATCCATCTGCATCGTTGGACTGCTTTACCAGATAATTATTCCGGAGTGATTTCAAAGTACCGATCCCATTTTATAATCATTGAATTTCGCCGCTCACTGTCTTATTCTCTCGCGCAATTGAACGTCGCAACACCGAACACGCACCAATATGGCTCTTGGCACCGAATGGGTCATCGACGCGAGTGGTTGCAATCCCGAAAAGCTCGCGGACATTCAACAACTAAAGTTGGTTTTCGATCGGATCATCCGGGATCTTGAGCTGCATGTGCTCGGCGAAATCTCCTGGCATCAATTCCCTCCTCCAGGAGGAATAACCGGCGTCGCACTGTTGTCAGAATCACATCTCGCTTGCCACACCTATCCTGAATTCGGCGCTGCCTCATTCAATCTTTACTGTTGTCGAAATCGATCAGCCTGGCCGTGGCAGGAGATGCTCCAAGCTCTGTTAGGCGCCACCGAAGTAAACGTGCGAGTCTTCGAACGGCTGATCGACTCAAATTCCGCGCTGGAGGAGATCACCCAGTGCGCAAGTTAGTGAGGAGATCACCACGATGAGTGTACTCCTCGGGAAATGTCCTGCGTGCGGCGCGCCTGTTGAATTTAAGAGTGGTCAGTCGATCGTCGTCGTTTGTAGTTATTGTCGCTCGGCCGTCGCGCGAACGGACCGCGACTTAAAAGATCTCGGCAAAGTTGCGGAACTTGTAGAGACTGGTTCTCCCCTCGACATCGGTGTCCGTGGGTCGTTTCGAGATGTTCCGTTTGAACTAACCGGACGTGCACAGCTCGGTCATGAGATGGGCGGACAATGGGATGAATGGTACGCGACATTTTCGAATGGCTGGCTTGGCTGGCTCGCAGAGGCGCAGGGTCGATTCTATCTAACCTTTCAGCATCCGGCTCCGCAGAACGTTTCGTTACCGTCTTTTGAGCAGCTGCAGCTCGGGCAAGTTGTTCCCGGACTACCCTCGCCTACACCGATGACGGTTGCCGAGACCGGACGTGCAACAGCTCTCGGTGCCAAAGGTGAGATACCTTATTTGTTGACTCCTGGTGAGACGTATTTCTACGCGGATCTTTCGGGAGCAAACGGCGCTTTCGGAACACTCGATTACAACGAAACTCCTCCACTCATTTTCCTGGGCCAACAAGTCACGCTCGCCGAAATCGGTATTACCGCCACACATGCAGCTGAACACGAGCAACGACAAGTCACTGCCGCGCATTTAGGTTGCCCTCACTGTGGCGGTGCATTGGAACTAAGAGCTCCTGACAAAACAGAGCGAGTGACTTGTCCAAACTGTAATTCGCTTTTGGACGTGAATCAGGGTCAGCTGAAGTTTTTAAAAGCTCTTGAGAAACCCAGTTTCAACCCCGTCATACCGATCGGTACGACCGGTAATGTGCCCGACGGACAGATGACAGTCATCGGAGCGATGTCACGCAGCGTCACGATAGAAGGTGTCAAATACTTCTGGGGCGAATATCTGCTCTACAATCCGCAAATCGGGTTTCGCTGGTTGGTCCATAGTGACGATCATTGGAACTACGTCAAAGCAATACCGCCGGGCGATGTTGTGGACTATACAAACACAGCAAATTTCGGCGGCAAGAGCTACCGGATCTTTCAAGACGCAACGGCCGTAGTTGAATCTGTGCTCGGTGAGTTCTATTGGAAAGTCGAAGCAGGTGAACAGGTCCAGTCGAGAGACTATGTTGCTGCTCCGTACGCGCTGTCGAAAGAAGTCACGACTATTTATGTCACTGACAAAGACAACAAGAAGAAGCGAGCGGCTGGTGAGATCAACTGGTCGCAGGGGACGTACGTAACTCCTGCGGAAATAGAAAAGTGGTTTGGTGTTTCCAATCTCCCCCGTCCTTCCAATATCGCGCCAAACCAGCCGTATCGTTACAAATGGATCTACAAATACGCGATCATTTTGATTTTTGTCGGCCTATTAGTTGGTATTGGTAGCTTGCTTACAGCGGGTTCGAAAGAGGTGTTTCAGCAAACTGTGAATTTCGAGCCGTTGCCAAACGCCGATGGAACGCAGGTTTTTTTCAGTCAACCGTTTGAACTCGCCGGGCGGCGTAACATTCGCATCGAAGGTGAATCACAGGTACAGAACACCTGGGTCTATCTTGAAGGTGACTTAATCAACGACGAAACAGGCGTGGTCCAATCTTTCCCACTCGACATCTCTTACTACCAGGGTATCGAAGATGGCGAGGCATGGAGCGAAGGATCACAGAAAGACTCAACTGACACATCTGCAATGCCTGCCGGTCGTTACGTCCTGCGGCTAGAGGGTCAGTGGGAGAAGTGGCAGGAGCCCGCCACTGTTTCAGTTCGTATCATGCAGAACGTCACAAACGGTTTCAACTTCCTGGTGATGATGATCGTGTTATCGATCGTTCCGATACTCATGGGTATTTACCAAATCACCTTTGAACGCCGTCGATGGTCCGAAAGCATGTTTAGCGGAGGCGGTGGTGGTTCTGTTGAGGCCAATGACGACGATACTCCCATCGAGCTCGGCTTAAATAAATAGGAGGGTTCTGTGCTTAAGACACTTTACACACTTTTCGGAACCGGAGTGATTGCGTTGTACGCCATGGCCTCAATGTTAGGTTGGGAGCTAGGTGGCGGAACGCGACGCCAATTACCGCCCGATGCACGACAGAACGGCTATAGATCGTTTCACTTCTGGCATTACGGACTACACGGAGGAAAATAATGGTGACCGATTCGACTCTTCTGGCTTCAAAGGCAGGATACGCGTTCGCCATCCCTCTCGAGGGATTGGCGCCGGTGATAATCACGACTCTTGTGTTTGTTCTCCTGGGACTTCTCGTGTTCGCGCTGGCCTTTGTAATCATCGTAAAAGCTTCGCCATTTTCGGTGCGCAAAGAGCTCGCTGACGATCAGAACGTAGCGTTGGCGATCGTAATTGGTTCGGTGATTATTGGCAGCGCGATCATCGTCGCCGCGGCTATCCATGGCTGAGCAAGAGAAGCGGAGTCGGGGGACGCGGGGACGGGGAGACAGAAGGAGCGGAAACAACGGAAATGCTTTTATCTCCGAATATCGCGTCGGTCTCCCCATCCCCGCGTCCCCCTGTCTCCGCTTCTCCTCCCCTCCTATTCCTCAACGTTCTGATCGTCGCCACGTGCGGGTTGATCTACGAACTGCTGGCGGGAACGCTGGCGAGTTATGTTCTCGGTGATTCTGTCACACAATTTTCACTGATCATCGGCATCTACCTTTTTGCGATGGGCGTTGGATCCTGGCTCTCGCGCTTTATTGATAAAGGTCTCGCGCGTCGCTTCGTGGATGTCGAACTGGCGGTGGCAATACTCGGTGGATTCTCTGCTCCCCTGTTGTTTCTCACTTTCGCCCGGGTCAGCTATTTCTACCCCATTCTTTACTTCCTGGTATTCGCTATCGGAGTTTTTGTCGGACTTGAGATCCCTTTGCTACTGCGCATACTCAAAGATCAGGTCGAGTTTAAGGAACTCATTTCACGCGTACTTGCATTCGATTACATCGGAGCGCTGCTCGCTTCGATCTTGTTCCCGATCCTGTTTGTCCCGCGCCTCGGTCTCGTTCGCACTTCTCTTATCTTCGGCATGCTCAATGCCGGCGTTGCCTTGTGGGGAACATGGCTACTGCGCCCATTGCTTACTGAGAAAGTCTTCGGTCTGAGGTTGCGTGCAGGAATTGTTCTGGCGCTGCTGTTGACTGGTCTGGTGAAGGCGAACGCGCTGACGTCGCTGGCCGAAGACGAAATGTTCGCCGACGAGATCGTCTATTCGAAAGACACACCTTATCAACGCATCGTCATCACGCGTGGCCGCGCGGGATTTCAGTTGTTCCTCAACGGCAACCTGCAGTTCAGTTCAACGGATGAATATCGATATCACGAAGCGCTGGTTCATCCCGCCATGCTGCTTGCTAACAACCCGCGTAGGGTCTTGGTGCTGGGCGGTGGTGATGGTCTCGCTGTTCGCGAAATTCTCAAGTATCCGTCGGTGACGAGTGTCACGTTAGTCGACTTGGACCCTGACATGACTAATCTGTCGACTCGCTTCCCGCCGCTCGCCCAGTTGAACCAGAAAGCGTTCAACGATAGTCGCGTTAAGGTTATCAATCAGGATGCATTTGTTTGGCTCGACGAAACTGCTGAAGCGCCATTCGATATCGCTATCGTGGATTTTCCGGATCCAAACAGTTTCGCGCTTGGAAAGCTTTACACGACGCGCTTCTATCGAATGTTGAAGAGTCGACTGACACCAGATGCAGCAGTGACCGTGCAGGCGACCTCACCGATGTTCGCGCGAAATTCCTACTGGTGCATTATTCGAACTCTGGAAGCCGCGGGGTTCGTGGTTAAGCCGTATTCGATTGCCGTACCGAGTTTCGGTGTTTGGGGCTATGCGCTCGCACGGTCGTCCCCTTTTGATATTCCCGCACATCCACCCGGCGGATTGAAGTTTCTCGACGATCAAACGCTCCAAGCGATGTTCACGTTATCGACTGACATTGGCCCTGTGCCCGTGGAGATCAATCGATTGGATAATCAAGCGCTGGTTCGATACTACGAAGGCGAATGGCGGCGATTCGAATAGATAGAAGCACGAGCAGCAGGCAGGAGCAGAAAGAAAAGAAGTC
>JBKPMX010000191.1:0-33853 GCA_046765655.1 Acidobacteriota bacterium | reverse complement strand
CATAGGAACCACTCAAGCGAACAAGTTGCAGGTTGGGAAGGGTGGCTTGCCGCCGCTCAAGAATCTTTTTCGTTCAACATTGAGTCAAAAGCATCTTGAGCGGGGGCAAGCCACCCTTCTGTAACTTATTCGACTTGAGTTATCGCAATAGAGTTGACTGGTTGATGTTATGTACGTTGCGTTATTGGTGTGAGCTTGGATGTAATAAAAAGGGCGACTGAAGAAGTCGCCCCTTTTACTTAGGAATAAACTGATTGCTACTGTCCGATTGGAGGATCGGAAACCGCTGCTGGCTGGTTTCTGTTAACGTGGATCGTGTTGCTGTCTGAATCCAGATAGAAGTGGTTTGTGCCCGTCGCACCTACGCCTTCCGTCACTTGCGGATCGGCGTTGATGGTGTATCCCGCCTGTTGACTCGTCGATTTTGGAATCACCTTCATCGTGTAGACATAGCCATCAACGACGGGAGTCGAGGCGGCATAACGAGTGTCAAGCAGGTTTTCCTTTAGCATCTCTTCGAATGTTCCAAACGCGCTTCTCTGATGTGAGTTGTAATAGAGCATCTGCTGTTCGGCGATGGACCGTAGCGACTTGATCGCCGCGGCTTCGTTCGCGGCTCTAACCGCTGCTCGCCATCCCGTGACACCGACCGCGATGAGGATGCCGATGATGGCGATCACGATCATCAGCTCGATGAGCGAGAACCCTCGTTGATTTCGTTGTTTTCTATTCAGGGGTTTCATAAGTGCCTCCTCCGAGCCTTTACACGAACAGCCGTATCGCTGGTTCCTCTTTACTTGCATCAGGCCCGGATAATTCCAGTCGCCGTAAGTCTACTACAGGATTCCACGGACGGCACAACGCTCTAAGGCTCCAGGTACATCTTACTGACACGTCCTTACTTACAATGTAGAATGCAAACGGCACGATGCGGAACATTGAACCCATTACTGGCTCCCGAACTGCAAGCGCGATCGACCAAATCGATAGGCTTCAGCGAGCAGTCGAAACCGTAATTAAAGGCAAGCCCGAAGCGGTACGGCTGGCGATCGTAACACTGATCGCCGGCGGCCATTTGCTGGTTGAAGACGTTCCCGGCGTTGGCAAGACCACGCTGGCACATGCGCTCGCTCGTGCACTCGATTGTAGTTTTCAACGGATTCAGTTCACTTCGGATTTGCTTCCTTCAGATGTCATTGGCCTCTCGGTCTATAACCAACATAGCGGCGTCTTTGAATGGAAGCCAGGGCCCGTTTTCGCCAATGTCGTTCTGGCTGATGAGATTAATCGGACGACTCCGAAGACACAGTCAGCGCTGCTCGAAGCGATGGCTGAACGACACGTCACTGTAGAAGGTGTGACTCACCATCTGCCTGCGCCATTCATGGTTCTGGCGACGCAGAACCCGATTGAGCATCACGGTACCTATCCGCTACCGGAGTCGCAGCTCGATCGGTTCACATTGCGTTTACGCATTGGCTATCCGGAAGCAATAGACGAAGAGCGGATACTTCGCGATCGTGAGTACGCCGATCCACTCGACGAACTCGAGCCCGTAATGACTGCTCATGAAGTGGTGGATTTACAACGTGCGGTCGCGAATGTGTCGGTTGATGATGCCTTGGTCGCGTATCTGATGCGGATTGTCACCGCCACTCGCGAATCAGAAATGTTGGATCTGGGTGTTAGTCCCAGGGGCACGCTCGCACTGTTTCGGTCCGCGCAGGCATTAGCGCTCGGAGAAGATCGCAGCTATTGCATCCCCGACGATATCAAGAGGCTCGTAGTTCCTGTCTTCGCCCATCGAATAACGGTGAGCTCCCGCTTTTCATCATCGCTCCGTCGCAGTGAAGAAGCTGAAGCTGTCCTTCACGAGATCCTCAAGACGGTGAGCGTTCCGCTCTAGACTCATACTGAATAAGAAGACGATTCTCACCTCACGACGCTTGACGACGAACTGAAGTTTATCGAACATCCTCGTTCGATGATGGAGCCAAGTAGCGACACGCTGAAACCCGCACGCCGTCCACACGCAACGCGCCTTGTCCTGGCAGTTCTACTCGTGCTGGCAGGCTTAACCGCCGCGCTTGTCACCGTGCTTGCGAGACGAGCAGCAGAAAACGGCCTGGCCGCCGCTGGCGCTGTTTTGTCCCTCATCATCGCGGGTCTGCTGACAATTTTCATTGTGCCGCCATTGGCGCGGTCCGCTAGAGACGAAATGGCGGGCTTAGGTTTTCCCGTCGAACCGACGAGCGGTGGAGGTGTGTTCGCGGTCATCATAATCGTGGTGGGTTTTGCGGCCTGGAACACGGCGAACAATCTTCTGTTCCTTGTGTTTTCGCTCTTGTGCTCGACGCTATTCGTTGGTTGGGCAGCAGCCCGCACGTCGTTAAGAGATCTGACTGTGTCAGCACGTTTCCCCGATCACATTTTTGCAGGCGATCCTGCACCAGTAATCGTTACCGTAAAGAACACCAAGCGACTGTGGCCTTCATTCTCGATCCTCGTTGAAGCTCGTGGTCCAAAGAATGAAGTCGCCGCGGCGACCAGACGTAGGTGGAAGCGCCATCACAAGCGGACGCTCGCTTACTTTAGTTATGTTCCGCATAACGCCGCAGCCGAACAGCGAGTGGAGCAGGCATTCCCGCAGCGTGGCCACGTGGTAATTGATGGCTTCGAGTTGTCGACACGATTCCCATTCGGTTTCTTCCGCCGCCGCCGTCGCTTGCGAGCAAGGAACGTCGATATCGTCGTTTATCCGAAGCCCGAGATCATTAGTGACGAACTACACCTGTTGCCGATGTACGCGGGACGAATGGCGTCAACGCGTCGCGGTGCGGGTCACGATCTGTTTTCGATGCGCGACTATCAACCGCGCGACGATCTACGTCACATTGACTGGAAGGCGACTGCGCGCACAAGGCGGCTTACGGTTCGCGAATTCACTTCGGAGGACGAACGGCGAATTTCGATCGTACTCGACACAGGAATTCCCACGGACGCTGATGAAGATGTCAATGAGCGATTTGAGCACGGTGTTGTTCAAGCGGCATCATTGCTAAAGCACTTCGTTGATGAACGAGCCGAGGTGCGTTTGGTGGTTGGCGATGAAGTTGGTTCTTTTGGCTCGGGACTGGAGCATCTTTATCGATGCCTTCGACGACTGGCACTCGTAACTCCGGTACGCGCCGGCGATTCTGCGAGTGCCTCAAGGGAGAAGGCGTATGAAGGCAGCCAGCTTATGGAGCCTGATTACGCGATACTTCTTACCGCGGCTGCTCCGGGCTCCATACCCGCGGCCGTATGGCGCACATCGCATGTGATCTACCTGTAACTGTTGGCGGATCTGGCAGGCAACACAGTCAGTATCCCGACGCGTCGGGATAGCGTCGGGTCTGTATTTCGAGTGTCACCTTTTTGATCGGAGGATCACCCGACGCTACCGCGTGTCCGTATGGACTGTTTTCCGAGTGAGTTAGTTTAAGATGAGCTGTCCGTTATTCAGATCAATTGTGTAAGGACACGATCGTCCAAAGTGGTAGAAACTTCCGGCGCGCGCCAACGGCCCCTACTAATCACATACCCGCGTCCGGTCATCCTCTTGATCGGGATTTGTTTCGTTCTATCCGGCGCTACTGGTCTGATCTACGAAGTGCTCTGGGCACGAATGCTTGGGCTGGTGTTTGGCGCGACGACTCTCGCCGTGAGCACTGTGCTTGCTGCTTTTATGGGAGGACTCGCGCTCGGTAGCGCCGTAGCTGGGCGACTCGCGGATCGGATCACACGTCCATTACGCGTTTACGGTTTGATTGAAATCGGTGTCGCGGTTTACGCGTTACTGGTCCCGTTTCTGTTTTCCGTCGTCGATAATCTTTACGCTTTCATCTGGCAACACTTTCAACCAGGTTTCTTTGTCTTCAGCCTGTGGCGCTTTGTGCTGTCGTGCGCATTGTTGCTCGTGCCGACTAGTCTCATGGGCGCGACTCTTCCTGTGCTTTCGGCGGCGCTCCTCCGCTCCGCTAAACGTAGTTCCAATTCAGTTACGCAACTCTACGCGTGCAATCTTGTGGGCGCGATACTGGGGACACTCGTCGCCGGTTTTGTGCTGCTTCCGTCAATCGGAGTACGCGCGACGATCATTGTCGCAGCAAGCTTGAACATCATCGTCGGGGCGATCGCGATCTTTGCTGAACGTCGGGGTGGCGCAGCTGCGACCAGCGGTCAGCAAGCCGAAATCGAAGTTGAAGCAGTTGTTGCTGAAACCGATGTTGTTGGCGGTCGGCGGTTCTGGTTGTTCTGCGCAGTCGCGTCGGGATTTGTCACGATAAGCACGCAGGTGGCCTGGACCAGAGTCCTCGCGATGGTGATCGGCTCGAGCACATATGCGTTCAGTATCGTTGTTGCACTGTTCTTAATCGGGCTCGCGGGAGGCGCGTGGTTCATTGGTCGCAGTAACTACGCGACCAAGCTCCGCACTTCGATAATGACGATCGAGCTTCTAAACGCCGCTAGTCTGTTTCTGAGTCTGCTGGTAATCAATCGAATTCCAAACATTCTCGTTTATCTCGGCCTGCGACTTCAGGTGTCTTCGTGGGGAGGTTTGCTGCTGCTGCAGATAATGTGTGCGAGCCTGTTGGTACTCGTGCCCGCGCTTTTGATGGGAATGGTAATGCCCGTAGTGCTTGTGTGGGCCAGCACGGATCGAGAGTCTTCAGTGCGGCTTGTTGGTCGTAGTTATGCTATCAACACGATCGGGGCAATCGCGGGTGCCTTCATAACAGGGTTCATGTTGATACCGCTTACGAGCACTAAACATACGCTGCTCTTGTGTGCCGCGATTTGTGTGATTGTGGCCGGTGTAGCTTATGTACCGCGTCCGACCACGGGCGATCCACAATTACTTCGAAGCATTTCAATTGGCGCGACAGTGCTGATCATTATCTTGTTGTTCATCACTGCGCCAACGATGAATCTTGCTGATCTTTCTATTGGTGCGTACGACAGCCTGGTCAGAGTATTAGCCAAGACGCGAGAAGGCGTGAAAGAGGACCTAAACCAGACTGGGCCAGCCGAACATCGTTTGCTGATGTACGAAGAAGGGCCGACTGCGACAGTGTCGGTCCGCAAGGATTGGGAGACGACATCACTAGCCATTAATGGCCGAGCGAATGCTTCCGATCGTGAAGATATGCCAACCCAAGTGATGCTTGGGCAACTGCCCGTGCTTGTTGCTCCATCAATTCGCAACGGATTAGTCATTGGACTTGCGTCCGGAGTGACAGTAGGCGCAGTTCTTCAGTCGCCGATCGAGTCGCTGGATTGCGTCGAGCTTGAACGCGCGACGATTCCCGCTTCGCGCTTTTTTGAACACGTCAATAATCGCCCGCTGAACGATCCCAGACTCCATTTGATCATTGACGATGCGCGAACGTATCTACGCGTGACACAGAACCGCTATGACATGATCATCAGTGAGCCAAGCCACCCGTGGGTTCCTGGAGTCGCAAACCTATTTACGCGTGAATTTTTCGAAATGACGCGCGACCGTCTATCGGACGAAGGCGTGTTTGTGCAATGGGTTCAGATCTACCAATTATCGACTGAGACCCTCCGATCAGTCTTAGCGACGTACCAGGGAGTGTTTCCTCATGTACTTGTATTTCGTGTTGGCGGAGTCGACAAAGGTAAGGACCTGTTGTTAGTGGGAAGCAACAAACCATTGAATTTGGACAAGCTGACGGAACGAGTTGCAGACCCGCGAATGTCAGCAGAGATTGCGCGGGTGAATCTGAAGAGTGAAGCTGATGTGCGGGCGTGGTACGTGTGTGATGAAACGACTCTTCGCGCCGCTGTCGCAGGTGCGAAGATTAATACCGACGATAATATGCATATCGAGACAACAGTGCCGCGCGAGGCGTTTCGTCCGTTGATGCAAACGAACAGTGAATGGGTTCAGTCACTAGCCCACCGGTAGCGTGGACAAAAAGAAGTCATTGGTCATTTGAGATTTGAAAATTAAGATTCAGACTGGCGACTTGAGATCGTCACTATTCAAATCTTAATTCTCAAATTTCAAATCTCAAATGACCAATGACTTCTCTTGTCTCTTACATCGGGCAAGCCTGCACAAGCACCATCTGCCACTGACCATCTCGTTCCGCGTAAACACTAACAACTTTATAGTGCCCGCTGAATTCACGTCCGCTGTAGAACCACTTCACTGAATCCTTAGCAGTGAGCGCGGCCGTGTTGCCCCAGATCCTGACAGTTACATTCTCTCGATTCAGATACTCGACGCGGATATTTCCTGAGGTTACGTCTTCAATGAACTGCGCCTTATCGTCGCCTTCCATCGGATAGGCAAAATAGAAGTCGTCAGCCATGATTCGGTCGAGCGTTTCACCGTCCTTCCGCACCAGTGCTTTGGTCCATTCATCATTCATCTCGCGTAATTTTTGTTCGACCTCGAGACGATGAGTGCTGGCTTGGCTTGGCATGGCGTGAACTCCTTTCGTTCGGCGAAGTGTTCGTCCCTAGGATCTCTGTGCAACCTTCGTGTTCTCTCTGTCTCCGTGATGTAATTCTCTTCGCATCCAGAGCCACCACAAAGACGAAGAGAACACAAAGGCGGCACAGAGAACTACTCAACTCAGGTTATGACACTGTTCATCAGTTTCTCGGCAGCTGCTTCTCCGCTTCGGATGCAGTCAGGAATGCCGGCACCGCGATATGAGTTACCAGCAAGTGCAATCGTATTAAGCGAACTCACTCGAGCTTCAATTGCACCGACTCGTTCGAGATGTCCGACGTAATATTGCGGCATCGATCTCGACCACTTGGCAGTTTCGACAAATATCGGTTGACCTTTAATACTTAGGAGTTGTTCGAGGTCTGATCTCACTTGCGCGACCATTTCAGCTTCGTTCAACTGGAAGATCTCAGGTTGCAAAGCACCACCGACGAATGCTCGCAGTAACACGTAATGCTCGGGAGCGCGGTCGGAAAACTTTACGCTGCTAAAAGTGCAGGCAATCAGCGCACGTCTTTCAATGAACGGAACTACGAAGCCAAAACCATCAAGTGGATGCCCAACGTCATCTCGGCGGTAAGCGAAGTTAATTGTTGCCGTCGAAGTATACTCGATCGCCCGTAGTTGCTGGGCCAGGTTGTTGTCAATCTTTTCCAGCAGCAACGCAGCTGAATAGGCGGGAATACCGAGACAAACACCATCAATGTGCACTCTAGAGCCGTTGCTCGTCGTGATTGTCCATCCCTCCGGGCCACGGTCTAACGACGTTACTTTCGAATTCAACTCGATTGTGACGCCAGCCGCGGTAATGCTTCGTTCCAGTTCCTCCGTTAATACCTGCATTCCCTGATCGAACGAAAGAAACAAGCTATAACGTGGACCACTGACTCCGCTCGTCTCGGTTTTGTTGACCTTCCGTTGACGAAGCATCGCGAGAATTATGCTTCGGTGTCTTCGCTCCATGTCCAGGAAGCGCGGCAGAGTTGCGCGTAAGCTAAGAGTAGTTGGATCAGCTGTATAGATTCCACCAACCATCGGTTGGGCCATGCGATCGAGTGCTTCCTTACCGAGCCGTCGAGTTACAAAGCTCGCAAGCGATTCATCGTTGTTTCCGTTTGCGGGTGTCCGTGGAAGAAAAAGGTCAGCGGCGATGCGCAGCTTGCCCGCCGCACTGAAGATGTCGGTCGTGACGAATGGCCAGATTCTCGACGGCGCCAGCAATTGAAATCCTTCGGGCACAGCTCTGAGACGACCGTTGCGGACAATAAAGCTGCGTCTGTGTTCGTCGTTTGTATGGATGAGACGCGAATCGATACCGAGTCGTTTTGCGAGCGCGACTGCTTCAGGTTTTTCAGAGATGAAGGAGTCAGGTCCGCGTTCGAGTAGAAACCCATCTCTACGTTCCGTTTGAATTGTCCCCCCGAGTCGGGTTGAGGCTTCAAGAAGCGTAACAGCAATGGGTTGCTGGCGGTTGCGAGCTAATTCGGTGAGACGATGAGCCGCCGCCAGTCCTGAAATCCCACCACCAATGATCACGATGCGCTTCATATGACGATACCACCGACTTCATGTCGGGGGTTTGTTCAGTGTCAGCCTATGGGGTGACTCTCGTTGAGAACTTCGCGCTGCGCGCACGTTATTGAATCCGGCGTGCTTTAGGTCGAAGTTGAAGCACCACCGACCTAAAGTCGGTGGTGTCGCGACAGTCAGCTGTTCTTTGGCAAACAACAAGTTGGATCGCAGACATTATGGCTTGGCCCGTGACTGCCGATATATCTCGGCGCTGTTCCATTTATCCGCTCCATGATCAGTTCGCGAATCATCTTCACAAACAATGGATGCGTTCCTGCTGTTGCGGCGCGGCGAAGGTTGATGCCGATCTCCTCAGCCAGCCGCTTCGCTTCAACGTCTAGATCGTAAATCACTTCCATGTGATCCGAAACGAAACCAATCGGTGCAATCACAACGTCTGAAACTCCGCGCTCTCTAAGCTCTTTCAAATAGTCGCAAACGTCCGGTCCAAGCCATGGTTGTGTGGGTGGGCCACTACGACTTTGATACACAAGCTTCCAGTGATCGATGCCCAGAGCTTCCGCTACAAGCCGTCCTGCCTCGTTAAGTTGAAAAGCGTAGGCGCAATTTAAAGCCATCGAATTCGGAATGCTGTGCGCAGTGAACACAAGATGTACTTCGGAGGCTCTCTCTCCGAGATCATTCAAAGCGCTCCGTGTTTGCTCTACGTTTGCTTCGATAAATAGCGGGTGATTGTAAAAGGCCCGGAGCTTGTGGATCTCCGGCGCGGACTCACCAGCGACTGAGTGCGCATCAGAAATGTTCTGAAGATATTGACGGCAGCTCGAAAAGGATGAATACGCAGATGTGACAAAGGCGAGCGCACGCTTTACACCGTCCTTCGCCATCTGAGGAACGGTGTCAGTCAGTAGCGGATGCCAGTTACGATTGCCCCAGTAGATCGGAAGGGATGCTCCATTTGTTTCTAATTCTTCTTTGAGCGCCGAGATCAGCTTTCTGTTCTGTTCATTGATAGGACTAACGCCGCCGAAGAGTTCGTAATGATGAGCGACTTGCATCATACGTTCACGCGGCACATTCCGACCTCGCAGTACGTTCTCCAGAAACGGAATTACGTCGTCCATTCCTTCGGGGCCACCGAAGGACACGAGGAGTAATGCATCGTAAGATTCTGTTGTCAGTGTTGACTTCACGTTGTCCAAGATCTCTCTGTGCAACCTATGTGGATCTCTGTGTCTCTGTGGTGAAAGGTCTAGGCCGTTACGGGAACTCCAGCACAGAGACACAGAGATCCGCAGAGGTTGCACAGAGAGTTCACGTTTTCGCACTCAACTCATGCACGGCATCGACCAATGCAATTACATTATCAACGGGAGTGTCGGGAAGAATTCCGTGGCCGAGGTTGAAGATGTGTCCCGCGCGACCTCCGGCTTGATCGAGGATCCTTTTCGCTTGTCTGATCACATACTCACGATTCGCAAACAAACTCACCGGATCCAGGTTTCCCATGACGCTAACATCATGACCAACGCGGCGCCATCCGTCGTCGAGTTGAACACGCCAATCCAAACCAATGACCTGTCCGCCAGCCTCGCGCATCAATTCAAGGAGTGTTCCTGTGCCCGTGCCGAAATGAATGACGGGAACCCCTGGCGTGATGTTATCAATGACGGCGCGCGTGTGAGGCAGCACAAACTCTCGATAGTCTTCGGGACTCAAACAGCCAACCCACGAATCAAATAGCTGCACTGCCTGTGCGCCCGCTTCGATTTGAGCGTTCAGATATTTTCCCAGCGCACGGGATATCAGCGACATCATTGAATGCCACGCACCGCTGTCGTTGTACATCAACGTCTTCGTAATGACGTAATTTTTCGATCCGCCGCCCTCGCAGATATAAGACGCCAGGGTGAATGGAGCTCCCGAGAACCCGATTAGGGGAATGTCCGGCTTCAGCGCGCTGCGAGTTTGCGCGATCGCCTCAAGAACAAAATGCAAAGAGTTGACGTCGTCCACTTCGCGCAGCCGATCGACATCAGCACCGGTTCGAACCGGATTATGAATGACCGGACCTTCGCCCTTCGCAAACTCCAGATCGATTCCCATCGGTTCAAGAATCAGCAGGATATCGGCAAAGATGATTGCGGCGTCGACGCCGAGCCGCTCGGCGGCCGTGACGGTTACCTCAGTCGCGAGTGAAGGTGTTTTGCAGAGTTCGAGAAACGTTGTGCGGGCGCGAACTTCACGATATTCCGACATGTATCGGCCCGCCTGCCGCATCAGCCAGACTGGTGTGTACGGAACCGGCTCTCGCCGGCACGCCCGCATAAATGGACTGTCATCAAGTGATTGCATTGAGGGTAGGGGATTATAAACGAGAACGAAGCATTCAAGCTCTCGTTCACCTCAGGTTTGAGCTCGCAGTCGGCCAGACGTGTACTTGAAGGAGCCCGTCATTTCATGGGTTCGGCACAAACACGGGGGAAGCGGTTAAGACGGTTTCCGCAGTCCAGCAGCGCCCTGAACCCTAAGCTAAAGCTTGGGGAGAAAGAGAGGACGAGTTTTCCTCCTAAAAACCACTAGTCTTCGATTGTCCAGAAATCCCGTTAAATCTATGGCTCCCAGTTTAAATCCGCCTTACAATAGCCCCGCATCATCCGCAATTCCTGAGAAAGTTGTCACAACCCAGTATGTTGCGGTGTTTTCACTGTTGAGAGAGCGGTGATAGATGAACGGACAAGCTAGAGTTTTGATCGAGTCCATGCCAAACGAGCTCGAGACTGGGGCGGTGTATCCGCTCAGCTTCGATGAAGCGTTTACCCTCCATCACCGTGCGGTTTTTCGAACCGCCAGGGCGGTCGTCCGCGACACGGCCCTGGCCGAAGACGTAACGCAGGAAGTTTTTTTAAGACTTTATCGCAATCTCAACTCCACGCCGGGCGAGGAATTGTTGCGGGCGTGGCTTCTGCGCGTGACTCTGAACGTGGCGCGAAACACTTTGCGCGGCCAAAGCCGCTCGATGGTTCGCGATAACGAATATCACAAGAGTACCGCGGAAAGCGGCCAAATGGCCGAGGCACCGGAAGTTGATTATGAGCGAAAGCTCGCAATCGAAGAAACACGCCGGGCTTTGGACAAAATAAAGGAGCCAATGAGGAGCTGTCTGCTACTAAAGCAACAGGGCCTCTCCTATCGCGAAATCGCCACGACTTTGTCTCTCAAGGAAACAAACGTCGGTAGTTTGGTGGCTCGCGGCCGCAAAGAGTTTGCAAGAGTCTACGGTAAGATCGGAGGCAGACAATGAAACGGTGTTTAGATGAGGGTACGCTGCAAAGTTATTTCGACGGCGAGCTGCCGATCGAAATGATGGAGAGCGCAACCGTGCATCTCAGTTCGTGTGTAACGTGCGCAGCTATGGCCCGCGAATTCGAGCAGGAAACGGCGCTGTTGACTTCAGCGCTGGCCGCCGAATTTGACGCGCCTGTGCCAACCGAGCAACTGCGTCGACGAGTTGATGCAGCTGTCGCAGATGTTTCCGTTCCAGTCGTCGCCGAGAAACGCAGCTTCTTCGGTTCGTTAACCAGTTTCTTCAACGTTGCTCCCCAGCAAGCGTTTGGTTATGCCGGATTGATACTCGTCCTGGCTTTTGCCGCAATCTTCGGCGTGATGAAGATGCGTAGTGTTCAGCCGACTGATCAACCGGCTTCGTCGTCGACGGTTGCCAGCAATCAACCCGCGCCAGCAGTTAATCCAACCGGTAATAATGGCCCAGTTAACTCAACCGTCAATAATGCGTCCGAGATCTCGAAGGTCAAACTTCCGGATGATGCAGTGAGAAAGCCGCAGCGAGTTGCGTATAAACCAGCACCTGCGGCGCGTGTTGCGCCAAAGGGACCGGCACCGGTGAAACTTTTCCCAGGCGAACGTGCTTATCTACAGACGATAGCGAAACTTGATTCTACGATTAAAGCTCAGAAGTCGATGAGACCGGCTCTTCAGGTTGAATACGAGCGCAATCTTGCGGTTGTCGATCGGGCTATCGCTGCCACTCGCACAGCGGCGAAGAACAACCCGAATAATCCAGACGCCGCGGATTTCATGTTTGCCGCCTATCAAAGCAAAGTTGATTTGTTGAATACGATAGCTGATGCACGCGTTGGCGGGCGCTCGCATTGAAAGGTCCGGTTTTGACTCGACAATGAAGTTGTTTGCGTTGGTAGCCGCAATAGGCTTAATCATTTCCCTGGCCTCCACCACTCCCGCGTTCCACGACGAAAAGAAAGACGGAAAGTCGTCCGAACAGCTCGAACGGTCAATGCCGGTCGATCCTTCGGCGACAATTACTGTCTGTGTAATGAATGGAACCATCTCAGTTCGCGGATGGGATAAGCATGAAGTGCACGTCAGCTCTGGCGACGCAGGCGTGATCGATTTCCGTCGTATCGACAAGGTCAAAGAAAAAGATAAAGACAAAGAGAAAGTGATTGAGACGCCGGCCACCCGTGTTGACGTGATGGTGATGGATAAGTCTGACAAAACCGGTAAGAAAGGTGATTGCCAAGCGCTTGCCGATGTCGCGGTCGAAGTACCGCGCGGCGCGACCGTTCAGGTGCAGACTCGTGATGGAGACATTCACATCGTCGGAGTCGCTGCGGTCTATGCGGGTTCACAAAACGGTGACATCGAGATTGAAGGTGCCAGCAAACTCGTGGAAGCAGGGAGCGTCGGCGGATCGATTTTGCTGCGGGATTCCGCCGGACGTATGAACTTGAGTTCTGCTGGCGGAACTGTGAATGTGGCCAATGTCAAAGGCACGGCAGCTGACGATACTTTCGAAGTAGCAACTGTAAGTGGCGACGTCCAACTCGAGCACGTTAGCAATTCAAAGCTTGTGGTGAAAACTGTAAACGGTAGCGTGCTGATGACCGGAGCTCTCGTGCGTTCGGGTCAGTATGGATTCACCACGCTGTCGGGCGACGTAACACTTGAGCTTCCCACTGATGCATCTTTTCAGATTGTGGCCAAACTTTCGGAGACACAGAATATTATTTCGGATTTCAAGCTTAAGTATTCGGAACTGCCAGGAAAACCGGCGCCAACGCCGAAAATGACGCCTGCTCCTGATGCGGTGCCCCAGCCTGCAACTACAAAGGCGCAATCTGCACCGAAGACCGCACCGCCCGCCCCAACAAAAACCCCGCCGACTCCCAAACCAAGTTCGCCAACGACAGTTATCATCAAGCCGTCAATCGCAATTGCACCCTATACTTTGCGGCGCATCGTGGCGACTTGCGGTAGTGGCGACGCAAACATCGCAGTCAATTCATTTAGCGGCACGGTTAGACTCAAGAAGCTCTAATCTCCAAAGGGTGAGGGATGAACTTCCTCATCCTTTTTCCGTTCGAACTGTGGATATTATTACATTCACGCCTTTACGCCAGATTTCCGTGTTTTTAATCAAAATTTGTTGTCACAAGGGGCCGCACTTTGGTGTTCTGACTATAGAGCAACGCAGAAGGGTCGGGGTTGGTTGAGAGGACATGTTAGGCGGCCAACCCCGGCCTAAAAAAGGAAGCGGCAATGAACGAGGAAAAACAGAATTTGAATCCCGAGCGGAAGTCACACCTGATCATTCTATTAATCGTGATTTCGCTCGCAGCCGCTTCCAGTGCGTTGAAGGAGTTGCGTGACGCGCGCACGTTTCTCGCCGATGTGGCCCAGGTGATTTCCAGTTGGTCGGATGCAATAGTGCCGACGGCGAGTGCTCGCACTCGTACGATTAAAGTCGTCGCGGAGACTTGCGACGTGCGCACTATTGTTACTAGTCAAAATACTTCTGATGAGTTTCGTTGGAGTGGACCAATTGCACAAGGTCAAACGGTTGAGATCAAGGGCATCAACGGCCGCATCACCGCAGAAGCCGGAACAGGAAATGAAGTCCAGGTACTGGCAGTGAAGACTTCACGAAAATCAGATGTCAACACAGTGCAAGTGAAAGTTGTGCAGCACAGCCAGGGCGTCACGATTTGTGCGTTGTATCCAAATGAATCCGGCGAGGTGCAAGATTGCGAGAGTGATTCGAGTCAGCGTCAACGATCCGGAAAGTTCAATATCAAAGATAACGACGTGAACGTTGATTTCACAGTCAAAGTGCCCGCGCGGGTATCATTCGTTGGCAAAACTGTTAACGGCGAAATCAGTGCAAGTCAATTGACCGGCAACGTAGTCGCAAAGACGGTCAATGGCAGCATCAGAATATCTACGACCGGTTACGCGGAAGCTACTACAGTTAATGGTGAGATCTCCGCCCGCGTCGGCGATGCGCAATGGGCCAACGCGGTGAACTTTTCAACGCTCAATGGCGGCATAAACCTGGATCTCCCAGCCAACTTAAGTACAGATGTTGAAGCTGAAACTTTGAACGGACAGATCAATTCCGACTTTCCTATTAACCTGACTTCCATTAAAGATCGAAGACACCTCCGAGGCAGGATTGGTGCGGGCGGACGCGAGCTGTTGCTCAAGACCTTGAATGGCAGTATCAATCTTCGACTTGCAAGTTAAGACTTAGAATCTAGTAGAGACGAACAACATGTTGAGCAAAGCCCTCATTACCGCCGCCGTGGCATTGTGTGCTCTGGTGAGCAATGGAAATGGATCCGCGTCAGCTTTCGATCCCGACCAGCGAAAACTCCCCGAGCCGCGAACGATCGTTACTATTCCGGACTGCGAAGAGACTGGAGATATAGATCAGGATCAGCGCGAAGAATTCCATCAAACCTATCCTCTTTCTCCAACGGGACGCATCAGCGTGGAAAACTTGAACGGTGGCGTCCAGATCAAAGTGTGGGATCGAGCAGAGGTCCAGGTCGATGCTGTGAAGCGCGCCTATCGTCGAGAGCGATTGGCCGAGGCGCAAATCGATATAAATGCAACACAGGACAATATTCGTATCAAGACTGAGTATCCGGATTGGAATCAGAACTTCCGCAGTGACGATCGACGTTGGGACAATCCGGCAATTGTTGACTACACGTTGACTGTTCCGCGCAAGGCTACCCTTGAATCGATCGAGTTGGTAAACGGCTCGCTTGATATTGATGGTGTTGAAGGTAGCGTGAAAGCGTCATCAATTAACGGTCGTTTGAACGCGCGCGGACTGCAGGGCGATACCCGACTCTCCACAATCAACGGCCAGCTACAGGCAACCTTTCCTCAGCTCGAGGAGTCGAAGCCCATTTTTCTTCAGTCAGTAAACGGGCAGGTCAGTTTAACCATACCGTCAGACGCGAATGCGGCAGTGCGCGCGAGCACGGTTCATGGATCGATATCAAACGATTTTGGAATGAACGTTCGTGACGGTGAGTACGTTGGTCACGATCTCAGCGGCCAAATCGGAACAGGTGGTCCGCGCATTAAATTGAGCAACGTCAACGGCGCGATTCGGATTAACCACGCGCAGGACGGGCGCCGCTTGAGTCCGGCAACATCCGACGCACCCGCTGGAAGTGCCCAGATCGAAGTGGGTGACATCGAATCCATCGCAGATCAGGTCGCAGAACAAACGAGAGCGGCGAACAAAATCGCGAGAGAAGCCGCGGCGAATGCAAGAGTAACAGCGCGTGAGGCAATGCAGCGCGACGTAGCGTTGCGGGACGCGCAACGTGATGTTGCCCGCGCGCAGGCGGAAATTGAACGCGAGATTAACAGACAGGTTACCCAACAGGTTCGCGTAGAGGCGAGAGCGGGCCGAGGTGTAGGTGCTGGTACCGCTGTTGGTACCGGTGAAGGATCTGGATCCGGCGGGCGTTACACGACTCAGGAAACTAAGACGTTCTCCGTCACCGGCGTACCGCGTGTGAACATCGGAACATTCGATGGTTCGGTGGTGGTAACGGGTTGGGATAAACCGGAGGTGATGTACACCGTTACCAAACGAGCGGATGACGAAGGCGATATGAAGCTAATTTCTGTCGAGGCTCAGCAGCAGGGATCGAATATTTCGATCATAGCCAAGGCGGATGAGGATGCTGGATCAGCACGAATTGAAGTAAGTGTCCCTCGAAACTCAGCTGTTCATGTAAGTTCGGGAGACGGTAGTTTGCATTTGAACGGCGTGTCAGGCGAGCTGACTTTGCGAACAGGCGATGGTTCGATTCAAGTACACAATGCAGGCGGACAACTGCATGCGATCACTGGTGACGGCAGTATCACCGTCATGGGTTTCGACGGACAGTTAGAAGCCCGTACGGGTGACGGCTCAATTTCAATGGACGGTAATTTTAGTGGTGTTACTGCCAGAACTGGCGATGGCGCGATTTCACTGGCAGTACCGCCAGGCTCGAACTTCACAGTAGAAACAAATGCTGAGGACACGGTCATCAATGAAGGATTGCTTTTGACCGAGGACGTCACTCCATCTCAACGTGTCAGGCGTTGGCGTGTTGGCAATGGCGGCAAGGTTTTTGTACTCAACACGGGCGACGGCCGAATTGTTGTGCGCTCACGGTAATTAGTTTTTAGCGCTCGGTAAGTTTCTTTGGACGCCCCCGCGTTCAATTAGAGCGGGAACCTTTCGAGCAGCTTTCGAAACAATCAACTCAAGTTTCTAAGCGGCGACTCAGGAGAGGAAATGAAAGGTTTTCTGCTCAGTATTATTCTAGGTGTACTCTGCGTTGGCTCCGGTTACGGACAAACCGTATCGGAGACACCGGCAAACGGCACCGTAGCAAATAATACCAGCACCTCTTCCTCAGAGCCTGCGAAGGTTGGCAAGCTCGCCGCAACTTCACTTCCTGCCGAAAAGTCGAATCCCGTAAAAGCTGTTCGCTTCGACACTCCGCCAGTCATCGATGGCAAGCTCGATGAGGAAGTGTGGAAAACCGCGGCGGTCTTCAGAGACTTCTATCAGGTTCAGCCAGGCGACAACATCATCCCGGAAAACAAAACGGTAGTGATGCTCGGTTACGACCCTCGTTTTCTCTACATCGCATTTCACTGTTTCGATGATCCCACAAAAGTTCGCGCCAACATTGCCAAGCGCGACAACATATTTGACGACGATTACGTCGGCATCTTGTTCGATACATTCAACGATCAGCGACGCGCATTCGAGTTTGACTTCAACCCTCTGGGTGTCCAGGCAGATGGAATCTGGACAGAGGGGATGGGAGAGGATTTCAGTCTTGACCTCGTGCTCGAATCGAAGGGAATGGTAACGGCCGACGGTTACACCGTCGAAGTTGCGATACCGTTCAAGTCGCTTCGTTACGTTGCCGGCAAAGACAAACTGTGGGGGGTGCACTTCTGGCGGAGAACAAAGCGTCTGAACAACTCGCTCGACATGTGGATTCCGCTAGATCGCGATAAGAGCAGTTGGCTGGCACAGGCGGGACACTTAACAGGACTGGATGGATTAGCGACTGAACGAACGCTCGAGTTGATACCGAGCGTTACGGTTTCACAGACTGCGCGGCGCGTGCGCACGTTTGGAGTTTTCCCCAATACAGCGGCCGCACTCACTGATACCGGTCGGCTGGTGAACGAGCCTGTCAATCTCGATATTGGCGTCACGGGAAAGTACACGCTGACGCCGACAGTAACGCTCGACTTCACAGTCAATCCCGATTTCGCGCAGGTCGAGTCGGACCAGTTGGTTGTTACCGCGAATCAGCGCTTCCCAATCTTCTTTCCGGAGAAGCGCCCATTCTTTCTCGAAGGCATCGACATCTTTAATACTCAGATCGCCGCCGTCCACACGCGAGCAATTATCGATCCTGACTTTGCTGCGAAATTGACGGGCAAAACCGGACGTAACAGTTTCGGTTTGCTTTTAGCGTCAGACAATGGTCCAGGAAACTTTACTTCTGATGAACGCACAGTGATCGTCTCGTCGCTCGACGACACGCGGAACCGTTATCTCGATAAGAACGCGAACATTGGAATACTTCGACTGAAGCGAGACGTCGGCAAGTCAGACTCATTCGTCGGATTACTTTCGACCTATTACCGCTTCGTTGATAGATACAACGTGCTCGGTGGCTTCGATGGTCGCTTTCGGCTGAATAAACAATCGACTTTCAGCTGGCAGGCACTCGGCACGCGCACTCGTCGCTTCTTTTTCTTCCCGGAAGAAGGCGTCACCAAGGACGTTCCTCAAAACGGTTTCATCTATGCCATCAACTACGATCAATCGGGTCGAAATTTTGGTCAGAACTTTTCGATGGTCGGGCGCACGCGCTACTACGAGGCGGCGGTTGGTTTCAACCGCCGGCCGAACACGAACAACCCAAACTGGTTTCTTCGTTACAACTCTGACCCGAAGGCAAAGGGAAAGATCGTTGGCTGGCGCGTCTACACTGACTTTAATTCGAACTTCGATTGGCGGGGACGTTCTCAAAACTTCAACAACGAATCGCAGTTTCAACTCCGCCTGCAACGACAAACATATCTCGGCATTGGCAGCGACAACGGTTACGACCGTGTGTTCGAAAGCGAGTTTGGTCCAAAGCGACAACCCGGCACTGATTGTGTTGTAAACAACACCTGTACGTTTGCCGGAGAGGACAACGAGCGTTCTACCTACTACCACGACATCTACGCCTACGCTGAATCGACCCCCTCGAAGAAATACAGCTTCAACGCGTTCGTGAATCACAATTCGGGCGCGCTCGATTTTGATTTTGGCGCCGGTCCGAAGTTTCCACGCGTAAGTCCCGGGGCCCTCGCCGCCGCCGAAGCGCGGGACTCCGGTGTTTGCAACCAGGTGCCGCTGCCGCCGGTTTGCCGTGCGCCACAGGATCCTGGTCCAGGATCGTTTTGGCACTTCGATGGTGGCGTTACTTATCTCCCGACAGCCGCTATCAATGCGCGACTCAGTTATACAAAAGAGCACATGCGCAGATTTGACAGCGGGCAGGTAGCGTTCGACGTGAACATCGTGTCGTTGCGCACGACCTATCAATTCACCCGCTTCCTCTTTGCACGCGGCCGAATCGACTACGACTCGACTGCTTCAAATTACAAAGGCCAATTCTTACTCGGATGGACTCCTAATCCAGGCACGGCCTTTTACGTTGGCTATAACGACGATGTGAACCAGAACGGTTACAGCCCCCTTTCAGGCCAGCTTGAACCGGGTTTTCGTCGTATGGGCCGAACGGTTTTTATCAAGATGTCTTATCTCTTCCGTCGAAGTTTTTGAAATCGTTGATACAGGGCCCAGGCGAACAAATAGCTGATTGACCTCACCAGGTAACGTCTCTGCGACTCGTTGACTATGCACAACTCCAATCTTGTTGCGCGTTTTGCAAAGCCCATATCACCCATTTTCGCGCAGCTGTTTATCGTCGCCGCTCTTCTTTTCGGGTTAGCCATTACCATTAATGCGCAAGCGAAAAACAGCACCGCGACGCCAACGCCTAACCCTTCACCCGCTGGAAACGCACTCGCACCCCCTCCGGCTGCGAATGCGACTCCGGCTGCCGGCCGCACGCCTGTACCTACATCGTCGCTCTCATCCTCGGCTAATCCGGCGGCGAAAGGAGCAGTCGTAGTACCTGAAGAGAAGGCGAAGCCGGTAACCATTGTTCGATTTGATAAGCCGCCCGTAATCGACGGTAAGTTGGATGAAGACGTTTGGAAGAAAGCAGCACTATTAAAAGACTTCTTTCAGATTCAGCCCGGAGATAACACGAGCCCCTCGAAACCCACTGAAGTATTGCTGGGCTACGACGCAAAGTTTCTGTACATCGCATTTCGTGCTGCTGACGAACCTGACAAGATCAGGTCAACGGTTGCGAAGCGCGACAATATCTTTCAAGACGATTACGTCGGATTCTTTCTCGACACCTTCAACGACAAGCGCAAAGCCTTTGAAGTTTTCTTCAATCCGCTTGGCATTCAGGCGGACGGTGTGTTGACCGAAGGGCGTGGTGAGGACTTCAGTGTCGACTTGTTGATGGAGTCGAAAGGCATCATTCATGAAACAGGGTTCGACGTTGAGATCGCGATCCCGTTCAAGTCACTTCGATTCGAAGCAGGAAAAGGTAAGTTGTGGGGCGCTCACTTCTTTCGACGCATCAAGAGGTTTGAGAATGAACTTGATTCGTGGATGCCATTCTCTCGCAGTATCTCGAGTAATCTCAGTCAAGAAGGCCACATCACTGGTCTTGAAGGCATCGCGATTGAGCGAACGATTGAATTAATACCGAGTCTCACGTTGTCAGAGTCCAGCCGGTTTGTTCGCACTTTCGGGGTCTTTCCTAATACTGCACCAGCGGCCGCGGACGTCGGTAGATTCGTTAATGAGCCCGTCGCTTTAGACGCTGGACTAACAGCCAAGTTCATTCCCAGTTCCGCTGTCACTGTCGATCTTGCGATCAATCCTGATTTTGCTCAGGTGGAAGCTGATCAGCTCGTGGTAACTGCAAACCAGCGGTTCCCGATTTTCTTTGCTGAAAAGCGTCCCTTCTTTCTCGAAGGAATCGACATATTTCGCACGCCGATTACCGCCGTTCACACGCGCGCAATTGTCGACCCGGACATTGCCGTTAAGACAACCGGGAAAATGGGACGTAATACTTTTGGGGTGATGGTCGCGAGTGACAATGGACCAGGAAACTTCGTCGGGGATGAGCGTCTTCGCCCGAGTAATTTTAAGTTCCTTGATGAGAATGCCTATATTGGTGTGCTGCGGCTGAAGCGCGACATTGGCGCCGAGAACACGTTGGGCATACTGGCGACGACCTATAACTTCATCGAAAAACACAATCAGCTCTTTGCGACTGACGGTCGCTTCAGGCTCGATAAGAAAACAACAACCAGTTTCCAACTACTCGGTACCACGTCGAAAAATTTCTTCTTCGATCCGAACGAAGGTACACGCTATCGAACTGGAAATGGATTCGGTTACTCAGCCGACTACAACGTATCAGGACGGAATTGGGGCTACGAGTTCTACGGCGAAGGATTCACACGCGATTATCGCGCCGATGTCGGATTCACCCAACGAACAAACTCCAACTTCAACTACGGATTCCTGCGATATAACTCTGAAAGGGATCCAAAGAAGAAAATCATTTCTTACCACGTCCATACGATTGCCCACATCGACTACAACTGGCAGGGAAGAATGTATATGTGGGAGTCGGAGAACCTCGTAGAGCTGCAATTGCCACGCAATAGCTATCTCGGCGCTTGGTGGGAACCCGGATACGAGCGCTTATTCGATTCGGAGTTTGGCCTTACGAGGGAGGCCAAGCCATGCAATCCGTTTGCGGTCCAAAACAGGTGCACGTTCTACGGAGAAAGTAACGAGCGTTCGTCCAGTAAACAACACCTGTCGTTCTATGGCGGCTCGCAGTACAGCAAGAAGATTTCATTCAACGCCCAGTTCATTTACCGGTGGGGCCATTTTGATTTCGATTTTGGTAATGGTCGAAAGTTTCCGCGTGTGAGCCCGGCCGCGTTGGCACTTGGGCCATTGGCGCCATTGGATCCCGGCCGTGGAGGTCTACTGCAAGTTAACGGCGGAATTACTTACCAACCGACGAACGAACTGCGCATGTCGTTCAGCATCAACAAGCAGAGACTCAGGCGCTATGACACCGGGCTCCTTGCGTTTGACGAAAATATTCTGAACGGACGCGGGACGTATCAGTTTACGAAAGCGACGTTCGCTCGACTGATTCTCGACTACAGCACGCTTAATGCGAGATTGAGAACGCAGGCGTTGTTTGGTTGGACTCCAAGTCCGGGCACTGCTTTCTATGTGGGATACAACGACGATTTGAATTACGCGACGGCCCATCCATTCACGAATGAAATCGTGCCAGGCTTCCGTCGCAATAGCCGCACGTTCTTCATCAAGGCGTCGTATTTGATCAGACGCAGCTTCTAGAAGCACGCGGCGCGAGCGGAGCGAAGATCGTTAGTCATGTAAGATTTGAGATTTGAAATTTGATATGTATCAAAGCTCTTTAAATCCACTTGATAAATATCAAATCTCAAATCGCCCAATGATTTCTTTCTTCCCGCTGGTTTTTTGATGGGCATAGTCTTTACAACCCTTAACAACTAATTGAGAACCAACCGCGTCAGAGTGACGTAGAATACTCCGAGCCCTGGCCCTCCCATGGCCCCCGGCCAACACGGGCTCTCGAGACAGACAACGCAACTTATCGAGCATCGGGTTTGTGCAGTCGTGTTTCCTTCCTCGGAACATTAGACATCGGAGGCGTTGTTCTAGTGCGTTTGCTCTTCGTCCTGGCATTGCTTCTTGTGCTGAGTTCGTCGCTTGCGGCGCAAAACAGCAAGAGCAGTGCTGCGACTTCCAATAGCAACACTACCGCTTCAGTCAAAAAAGGTACTGTTGCTGTCCCACCGGAAAAAGCCAAGCCGGTTGTAATACCACGCCTGACGAAGCCTCCCGTTATCGACGGGAAGCTCGATCCCGAAGAGTGGAAGGAAGCCGTCGTACTCAAAGACTTCTACCAGTTCAATCCCGGCGATAATACTGCTCCAACCAAACCAACCGAGGCATTCATTGGCTACGACTCCAAGTTCCTTTACCTGGCCTTCTATTGCTACGACGAGCCTGACAAAGTTCGAGCGAGCGTGGCCGCACGTGATCAAGTGTTCGACGAAGACAACGTGCGGGTATACCTCGATACGTTCAATGATCAGCGGAAAGCGTACCTCTTAGGTTGGAATCCATTCGGCATTCAACAGGATGGAATCCAAACTGAAGGCGAGGGCACCGACTTCAGTGTCGACATTGTGATGGAATCGAAAGGGATGTTGACCAGTGATGGGTGGACAGTTGAGGTCGCGATCCCGTTTAAGTCGCTTCGTTACGTTGCTGGAAAAGACAAGCTGTGGGGGTTTCATCTTTGGCGTAACATCGCTCGAAACAATGATGAAATGGATTCATGGGTTCCAATCAGCCGAGATATTAACGGCACGCTTATTCAGGCGGCACATTTGACAGGCTTGGAAGGAATCTCGACTGAGCGAACTCTCGAAATCATTCCCAGCCTCACCGTTTCAGAAACGGCGCGCAGAGTGAATTCCCTTTCGCCCGCGGCTTTGGCGGCAAATCCCGCTGCTGTTGATCCGGGTCGACTGCTGAATCAACCGATCGAGGCGGATGCCGGTGTCACTGTCAAATATAGCTTGACGCCGACAATCACTCTCGACCTGGCGGTGAACCCAGATTTCGCTCAAGTCGAAGCGGACCAAACCGTCGTCACTGCGAACCAACGCTTCCCGATCTTTTTTGAGGAGAAGCGTCCATTCTTTCTCGAGGGTATAGACATCTTTCGCACTCCAATGACGGCGGTCCACACGCGCGCGATTGTCGATCCCGATGTGGCGATGAAGATTACCGGCAAGCACAACCGAACCACCTTCGGCTTGCTAGTGGCGTCAGACAATGCGCCGGGCAATTTCAGCGAAGAAGAAATCAACAATCCGATTAACTTCCGCGTTATCGAGCGATTCGTAGATAAGAATGCTTACATTGGTGTGTTGCGTTTGCGCCGAGACGTCGGCAAGGAATCGACGATTGGCTTTATTGGTACGAGTTACAACTTCATCGAGAAGCACAATCAAGTCGGCGGTTTTGATGGTCGCTTGAAGTTAGACAAGATCACAACGTTAAGTTTCCAGGTGCTCGGCACGACATCACGCGGATGTTTTTCTGATCCGTTTGCTGACTTGTATCGCCCTGGACCAACCGACCCATGCTACACAGGCGGTCAGACTCGCAGCTTCTATCGCACAGGAAACGGTTTTGCCTACACAGCCAGCTACAACAAGAGCGGCCGCCACGTTTTCTTCGACCTAAACGCCAACGGGACCACTCGTGATTACCGTGCTGACGTCGGATTTACTCGCAGAACAAATACAAACAACGCTGGATACGATATTGGCTATCACTCTGAACCGAAGCCAAAGAACACGATCATCCAGTGGGAGGTCTCCAATTCCGGTCACACGTCATACACGTGGCAGGGACTCGCCTACAGCACTGGCAACGGAACAAGCTTGGGGTTTCAATTCCAGAAAAGCTCGTACCTGGGAACGGGCGTCAGCGTGGGTTACGAGAGGATTTTTGAGCAAGAGTTTGGCGTCGCACGAACGGCAACGCAGAGTGGTTCGTTCTTCGGTGCGCCAGAACGATCGACTAAGTATGTAGCGCCTTACATCTACGGAGGAACACACCCGAGCAAGAAATATTCAGCAAACTTCTTTTTAAATTACTCAAGCGATTCTTTTGATTTCGATTTTGGAGCAGAGCCGAAATATCCGCGCGTTAGTCCGGCAGCTCTCGCCGATCCGAACGCACCATTGGATCCAGGACCGGGTAAGTTCTGGGAACTCGATCTCGGTTTCGATTATCAGCCCACCAACGAATTGAGTGCTTCGTTCGGCTATACGATGAATCGCTTGCGACGCAACGACACCAACCTTGTAGCCTTTCAAGAGAACATCTTTTCGTTTCGCTCGACGTATCAGTTCACCCGATTCATATTCACTCGAGCTCGTATCGACTACGCGACTTTGTCTTCAACTGCTACTGCCCAGTTTTTATTCGGTTGGACTCCGAATCCGGGCACTGCCTTCTACGTCGGCTACAACGACGATCTAACCCATAACGGCTACAGCCCGTTTACTGGCCAGCTCGAACCCGGTTTTCGCCGCAATGGACGCACCTTCTTCATCAAGGTGTCGTATTTGATCCGGAAGAGCTTCGGCGGGTGAAGAGCTAAGAGCTAACAGCTGAGAGGTAAGAGGTAGGAGCTAAGAGGTAACAGGTAAGAGCTAAGAGGTAACAGTTGGGGGGCAAGAGCAGCGGGATCAAAATGCGACTTGCTCTTACCTCTTAGCTCTTACCTCCTCCCTACCTTAATGTAAAGTTTTGTAAATTACTGCTGGAATTAGGCCTTTCCACTTGGAAGTAGGTATTACTCTGTTCTAAATTGCTCTTGTATGTCGGAAGCCGTGAAATCCCCCAGGGCCACACTGTGTGTGAGCCTTCTTTTTTCCATAATTTTCAGCATCGGTTTTCTTGCAGCCTGCAAAAGTGATTATCCAGCATCGGCTCGACAGGCGCGCGGTGGCGATGAGTCGAAGGAAGCTCGCCAGGTGAAAACCGTTGCGGTAGCTGAGACGCCGTTTGGTGAAACGGTAACAGCGAACGGAACTCTGGCGGCCTTTGATCAAACGACCGTTAGCGTCAAAGTCCCTGGCCGTCTTCGCGCGATATCGGTAGACCTCGGAACTGTCGTTTCGAAAGGTCAGGTGATTGCCCAACTTGAACCGGAAGACTACAAGTTGCGCGTTCAGCAGGCAGAAGCATCCCTGTCGCAGGCGCGTGCGCGTTTAGGGCTTGCGCCAGACGGCGCTGACGACAATGTGGATCCTGAACAGACAGCGACGGTACGACAGGCGCGTGCGGTGCTCGACGAAGCAAGATTCAACCGCGACCGGGCGGCGAAGCTTGTCGAGCAGGGCATCATCGCCAAAGCAGACTTTGATACTGCAAATGCAGGGTTCAAGGTTGCAGAAGGACGCTATCAGGATGCGTACGAAGAGATCCGAAACCGGCAGGGTATTCTCGCCCAAAGACGGACAGAAGTTGCTTTGGCGCGGCAGCAGCTGAAAGACACAGCTGTCTACGCGCCGCTTGATGGGATCGTGCAGGAGAAGAAAGCGAGTGCCGGTGAGTATCTGGCAGCTGGTGCACCTGTCGTAGACATAGTGAAGATGGATCCGTTGCGACTGCGCGCGCAGATTCCTGAACGAGAGTCTCGCAGCGTGCAATCAGGTCAGAGTGTGCGGGTCACTGTGGAAGGCGATCCGAACGTTTATCTCGGACAGATCCGTCGTTTGAGTCCGGTTATTGCTGAGCAGAATCGCATGCTCGTTGTTGAAGCCGACGTCCGAAATAATGGACGCCTTCGACCGGGGTCGTTTGCCCGAGCCGAAATCGTGACTAACGACTCGAAAATGGCGATCACCGTTCCTAATAACGCAATTGTTACTTTTGCGGGTATCGAAAAAGTAATAGTTGTGCAAAATGGGAAAGCCTTGGAGAAACCGATCACAACCGGACGCCGCAGCGGCGAATGGACTGAGATCGTATCGGGAATAAATCTCGGCGAGAAAGTTATTATCGATCCGGGAAACCTGCAATCAGGACAGGCTGTTGCGGTAGTAGAATAGGTCTTTGGTCTTAGGCCTTTGGGCTTCGTAGTTTGTTTCCTGGTATTGGCGGTCGGTAGGTTAAAGGGTTTAGGACAAAACCGAAGACCGGATCAAAGTTCAAAGCACGAAGAACGAAGTTCGTCATTCATGCAAAAGCTAGCTGAAATCTGTATTCAACGTCCTGTTTTCGCGACCATGATCGTTTTGTCGTTGGTCGTGGTGGGTGCAGCTGGCTTCTTAAAGCTGGGTGTGGATCGGTTTCCATCGGTGGACCTACCCACTGTGAGCGTTCGGATTGGACTGCCGGGTGGTTCACCGGAAGAAGTCGAGTCGTTGATCACGCAACAGGTCGAAGAGGTCGTTAACACGGTAGATGGAATTAGCGAACTTCGATCAGTTTCAGGACAGGGCACGTCGTTCGTCATCGCGACGTTCAAGCTCGACCGGAATTTGGAAAGCGCTACGCAGGACATTCGCGACCGGGTAAATACCCTTGGTCGCCGCTTGCCGGAAGATGCCACGCCTCCCGTCGTACAAAAGTTTGATAACGATAGTACTCCGGTTCTTACCATCGCTTTGTCAGCTGATCGTTCGCTGCGCGAACTGACAGAGCTTGCGGACAAGACAGTTCGTGTCCAGCTGGAAAGAGTTGGTGGCGTTGGTGAAGTGCGCGTGGTCGGCGGTTTGGATCGAGCAATCAATGTTTGGATTGACGCTGAACGACTGGCCGCCTATCAGATCTCGATTGCCCAGGTTCGCCAGGCACTCGAGCGGCAAAACGCGGACGTACCGGGCGGCAACTTGACCACGGGTAAGGAAGAGCTGACGCTTCGCACTCTCGGGCGATTTACGATTCCCAAACAGTTTGACGACCTGGTTATAGCCAATGTGAATGGCGGGCCAGTGCGATTGCGCGATATTGGGCATGTCGAAGACGGTACCAAGGAGCAACGCTCATTTTCGCGTTTGAATGGTGTACCCACAGTTACGCTCGACATCCGACGCCAGTCGGGTGCTAACACAGTCGAGGTAATCGACGGCATCAAGAGCGTTCTACCACGGGTGCAGTCGCAGCTCCCGGAAGACGTACAGCTCGAAGTAATCCGTGATCAGTCCCGCTACATCGAGGCAGCCCTTCACGAGATTCAGACGCACCTCGTTCTCGGAAGTATCCTGGCGAGCCTGGTCGTGTTGTTGTTTATGCGCTCGTGGCGCTCAACATTGATCGCGGCAGTCGCGATTCCGTGTTCTGTGATTTCTACGTTCGGCATGATGCGAGCACTGAATTTCACACTCAACAGCGTCACCATGCTCGCGTTGGTGTTGATGGTAGGCGTCGTAATCGATGACGCCATCGTTGTTCTGGAAAACATTTTTCGGTTCATTGAGGAAAAACGAATTGAGCCAAAGGAAGCCGCCCGGGAGGCGACAAAAGACATTGGTCTTGCGGTGTTGGCGACCACATTGTCTCTCGTTGTGATCTTCCTTCCCGTATCGTTCATGTCGTCGATTTCGGGCCGGTTCCTCTATCAGTTCGGTATCACTGCCGCAGTAGCCATCCTGGTTAGCTTGTTGGTGTCGTTTACCCTGACGCCAATGATGAGCTCGCGTTTGATTCGAGTGGGCGACGCTCAAACTGGTCACGGCTCACCCGCATCCCGGCGTGGCTTTTATCGTTTCATCGACAGTGGCTACACGTGGCTTCTCAGCCTCGCAATGCGACACCGCTTAATCATTGCGGTCGTTTCCCTCGCAGTAATTGCCTCCAGCGTTCCTCTTTACCGCTCGGTCAAGCAAGAGTTCATTCCAACGAATGTCGACGAAGCGGAATTTGAGATCAGCGTTAATGGGCCTGAGGGAACTAACCTCGCGGTAATGAACGAAACCATCACTGCGATGGAGAAGGAGATTCTCGAGACGCCTGGAGTGCGAATGGTTTTGTCGTCAGCCGGTGGCGGTTTCATCGGTGGCGTTAACCAGGGCAGTGCCTACGTTCGCATAGCGCCGCACGAAGAGCGCACATTATCGTTCACCAAACTTTGGAAAGCGACCAAGAGTGGTAATCCGCTCAAGGCCTTTAAAGGTAACTACACGCAGCAAGATGTAATGGCTGAAGTGCGACGTCGGCTGCAGAAGTATGCGCCGATGCGCATCGGTGTTCGAAACGCGCAGTCGTTCAACTTTGGTGCGGGTGGTCGAACCGACATCGACTTCGTTTTTCGTGGACCAGACATTGTTGCCTTGGCGCAGTATGCCGATGATCTCACGGAGCGTTCGAAGAAACTTGGCGGTATCGTTGATGCGGATACAACGTTGAAACTGAACAAGCCGGAGTTGCGCGTAGCAATCAATCGAGACCGCGCTGCTGATCTGGGAGTCGATACTTCGGATATTGCGACCAGTTTACGTTTGATGGTTGGCGGTGAGGAGCAGGCGTCGCGATTCAGAGACGATTCGGTTGATCAGGATTACGACGTTCAGTTGCGATTGACCGAGACTGATCGAAATGATCCATCACTGCTTGGCCGCTTGTACGTGCCATCGTCACGCGGTGGCTTGATACGCCTCGACAATCTCGTAAAGATCACGCGCGAAACGAGTCCATCGCGTATCGATCGTCTCGACAGGGAACGACAGGTCTCTGTCCGCGCCTCAGTCGCGCAAGGGTACGCGCTGGCGGATCGTATTGACGCATTGCGCGGTGCAGTTCGCGAGATGAATTTGCCCGCGGCGTACACGACGACGGTTTCTGGTCGCGCGCGCGAGTTGGAACGAACGTTTACTGAATTCATCTGGGCTTTCATTCTGTCGGTCATTTTCATGTACATGATCCTGGCTTCGCAGTTTGAAAGCACGGTCCACCCGGTGACGATCCTGCTAAGTCTTCCGTTGTCTATTCCGTTTGCGATGCTCTCGCTGTGGGCGACGGGAGACACGCTAAATCTCTACTCTGCGTTAGGTATCCTGGTCTTGTTTGGTGTGGTAAAGAAGAACGCGATTCTTCAGATCGACCACATGAACAATTTGCGCGCAAAAGGAATGGAGCGGCTGGAGGCGATCATGCAGGGTAATCGCGATCGTCTGCGTCCAATTCTGATGACGACACTTGCGCTCGTGGCGGGTATGTTACCGTTGGCGCTTGGTACCGGTCCTGGCGCAGAAGAGCGACGCTCAATTGCGATCGTGGTTATCGGCGGACAGTCACTCTCGTTGTTGCTGACATTGATCGCCACGCCAGTGGCGTATTCACTGCTGGATGATTTGCGAGCGACGGCGCGTTGGCGACGGTGGGCAACTGCGACCAGCGGAGTTTGGGAGAAGGTTCGTCCCCGGTTCAGAAAGCCTGCCAAACCTGTTACTAAGCCCTCGGTGGAACCTCGCGATGAGCACATCCAAGCGGCGGGTGACTAGTAGTGAATAGTCAATAGTGAATAGTGAATAGTCGGACGCTGCCCGATCTCAAAGGTTGGGTCTAACGTTTCGCCAAGCTTTGAGATAGACTCGTGATCATTCGACCAATGTAGTCGAGGTCTTTCGTCAATTGTCGAAAGTCTGCCTGCCTGATGTAGTTCAGCCGAAACGCAATCACCAACTCTGTATCAACCTCGCTGGCTGAACCCTGGGAATGCGATAAGAATTGTCTAAATTCTTTGCTGCTGCGTCTCGCTGCCCCTTCTGAGATGTTGGCCACGATCGATACAGAGGCACGACGCAACTGTGAAGTTAATCCGAATTTCTCCTCCTTCGGAAAAGTTTCCGTCACTTTGTAAATCGCAACGACGAACTCGATGGCTTTCTTCCAAAGAGTCAGGTTCTCGTGAGGTCTCATTTATTCAAGCTCCTTCTGGTGGGGTTTAGAGGTTAACGTTGTGTCTGACGATCCACTATTCACTATTCACTATTCACTATTCACTATTAACTATTCACTCTTTATAGCCAGGACTCTCTCGATCCAACTTACGCAACAATCCAGGCCACACCAGTTTTCCTGGCCCACCTTTAGTAACAATCTCTTCCTGAGCTTTTATTCCAGCGAGAATTCTGTTGTCGATCGGGAGCAGTTTGCCACCACCTGATTGAGCAAGGATCTGAATTCGACAAGCACGCTCCAACAAAAACATGTTGAGAAACGCGTCTCCTGCTGTTCGACCAACTGTCAGCAATCCGTGGTTTCGTAAGATCATGAATGACTTGTTGCCGAGGTCGGCTACGAGCCGAGGCTTCTCTTCGTCATTCAACGCCAATCCTTCGTAATCGTGGTAACCCAGCGACGCCAGGACAAACAGCGACTGTTGCGAGATTGGCAAAAGCCCTTTCTCCTGGGCTGACACTGCGATACCACAGTCGGTGTGCAAGTGCATGACGCACAGCGCATCTTCACGCGCGGCATGCACTGCGCTGTGGATGGTGAAGCCGGCAGGGTTCACACTGAATGCAGTGTCCATCACGATCTTGCCGTCGAGATCTATTTTGACGAGGCTCGACGCAGTGATCTCGTCGAACATCATGCCGTATGGATTAATCAGGAAGTGATGCTCCGCGCCCGGCACGCGCGCGGAGATATGCGTGAACACGAGATCGTCCCAACCGTAAAGAGCGACGAGTCGATAGGCTGCTGCCAGATCAACCCGCGCCTGCCATTCTTCAGCCGACACCTGATCGCGAACTGCTTTTGCTAATTCTTCAGCTGCACTCATGGGTATGAAAACCTTTCAGCACATTACATTGTTTAGAGCTTGGGACTTGAAGTTTTGTTCTTAGTACTTTGTTTGCGGTTTCCAAACGTTCTTGGTTATCGATGACCAAGCACAAAGTACAAAGGTCAAAGATCTCACTATCTAAATTGGTCGATCTTGGCTACCCCTACCCTTTCGTTCCAACTTTCAGATCAGCGAATTCAGGTACCTTCAAGATTTCTTGCCACCCCGAGTTATCCATTTGTAGTTGTTCGGTGAGATCGTCGCGGAGTTTGTGTAACGCGTCGCTTAGTCTTGTCCGATAATTCGTGATGTCACCGAATCGCTTGCGTTGTTCTTCGACGAACACTTTCTGCTTTGTAATCGAAGGAATTGCAGCATGCTGCCCATTCTCCCAAAAGGGAATCAGCAGTCGTTCGACGGTTGTGGCGCCCGGGATTTCCACCGCCTCGTCGTCTAAGGCCACGATGTCCCCAACGTAATTACCTTCGTCATCGCTGCCGCGAAACAACTGCAAACGGCCCGGCAATGTGATCTTGTCGCGCGAATTGGACGCTTTGAGTGTTGGCCTGTTCTTCATTAGACACTGCTTGAAGATCACTCCCGCCACTGCCGGTATTTCACTCGACAATTTCGTGCCGATTCCAAAACCGGCGACCTCAGGGAACTCCTTGACGATCTGTTTCACCTTGTCCACATCGATATCGCCGGTCAGGTTTGGGCGCAACTTGGGGAGGCCGTTCGCCTCGAAGAATCTCAAACACCATTGGCCCAACACTGCAAGATTTCCTGAATCGACACGAAATCCCTTGAAAGCACGGCGGCGAGCTTCTGTTGAGGTCGCGGCCATCGCTGCGTGCACGGCGCCCATGTACACGTCAATGGTATCGAGCAGCAGGGTTGTTCCATTTGGATTGGCGTCTAACCACCGCTCGAATGCGACTTGTTCGAAATGCTTCGGCTTGCCGGTGCGTGCATCAATCTCCGGCTCGTACATGTATTCGATGAAAGCCTGCTGCCAGTAATGAGCTTCCGTGCCGACGGCCGGGATATCGAGACGATGAGCCGCTTCCATGTTCGATGTGTCGTTGAAGCCGCCGATGAACGCATAGGTCGCAATGTCGACGGCTCGTTCGATATCACCGTTTCTTCGCAACGAGAAGTCAGAAAGCCATCGCTTGTCACCAGCCGCCATGCGAAATTGCATCGCGCGAGCTGCTGTTGTCATCGGCAAATCAAACGCATGCTCGAATTTGATCTCCTGTGCCTGTGTTAGAGCAAATGCGCCGCTGATGTCTGCGAAGGGTTCGTTCGCAAATACGATTGTGCCGGGCCTGACCGCGCGAACCTTACCGACAAACTGAATGTCTTCGATTGCTTTGGCAAAGAGTTGCAAACCGGCGCGATCCTGTTCGAGAAAGCGTAGACGTGGTCGATCGATCTGGCTGTCGATCAAAAGCCGGAAGAGACGTTCATGCCCCAGGCAGGGCGCAAATGGGAGTTTGCGCTGGGTTACATAGAATGTTGCATCGGCATCCGCCAAACGACCGTCACGCAGTCGTGTAACGTCTTTGAGCGACGCATCGCCCATTGCCGCGTGATAACGATCGAAATTTAACGTGCCCATGTTGGTGAATCGTGAAGTAAATCGTAAATCGTGAATAGTTAATGGACGATCGTGAATCGCGAGCCGTGGAAGTCGTTACAGACGATTCACGATTCACTATTTACGATTCACTATTCTCGATTCGCAAAAAACGGAGTCAAACAAAACCTGTATCTTGATCCCCTCTTATACCGGGCTAGAGTTGATTTTTGCTCAGACGTTAAAGACTCAGTGTCTCTCTCGGTAATGTGCGCCAGCAGAAACGCATCAGAAGCGGTCAAAGGTAGACCGCTGTCGTTTCTTAATTGCGTCACGATTTCGTTTTGCCGAGCTTTGTATCTGTTTGCGTACGACGGCCCATCAATACGAGTTAGAACCTCGGTTGCCAGTTTTAGCCCGAAGATGTTTTTGAACCAGAGCTCATTTGCGATCAACGAGGGAACCTGTCTCCGAAATGACGACAGACCAATCCGATGTGAAAATAACCCGTAAGGCTTCGACAGCGATACCAGCGCAGCGTCGATCCCTTCGTGACGTAAATCGAACTCGCATCGTTTCGTAGTTCCGAGATACGCCAGGTCGTATACGACTCTGTGTCCTGCCTCCAATATATCGTTTGTTAGACCATCGGGTAACACATTGCCATCGCGAGCCGACGGGTTTGAGATGAACCAAACTCCAGCGGGCAACTGTTTCGGATTTGTAGCTGGGTTAATGATTATAGGCTCGAGCCCACGTGATTTGGCGCGTTCGACATATCCTTCGTAGTCGTTTTCCAAAATGTAAATCGAATTGAGCCCTTCATCGACTTTCAAGTGCGTCATGTATTCGCAGATCGCGTGGTCCGAACCGTATGTCGGATAGCGAAACTCAAAATCGCTCAACCCTGGCACTTCATCGCCACGAAGCGCTATTAGCGCGGCAAAAGCTTCATCTTGAAACTTCGTGAGATCTGAACGTACCCATCCTTCGTCGATCAACTCGCGCGGATACGACTTCGTCAGCTCACCGATGATGGCGTGGACCTCTGGAGTCGTGTAGCTGTAAACGGCCGTGAATGCCTTTAGAAGATCCATAGATTAGTCGGCGCTTTTCAACATCACCCGGCCTTCAAGATTTCCGATAACGTCAAAACACTCTTCAAAGTGTCGCGGCAAAGTATCCAGACACATCACTGCGCACATGATTCGAACAGTCTTGAGCCTGTCTCTTATACACATCTCCGAGCCCACGAGACAAACGACCTAATCGCGTATGCCGTCTTGGGCTTGTAAAGGG
>JBKPMX010000190.1:0-15627 GCA_046765655.1 Acidobacteriota bacterium | reverse complement strand
GCGTCGGAAGTTGCCACTGTGAACTCGAGTGTTGCTGGTACTCAGAACGCAGTGCTGACCAGTATGCCTACTGCGACAGATTCGTCGCTGAATGTGAAATCAGGCGTTTCGCGACTCGCGCAGATAAGTTTCTTGCCGGCTGATGATGTGCTGAAGGTCGGCGAGAAACGTCGTTACGCGGTGCAGATGAGTTCCGACGTTGCTCTTAGTCTCGCGCTATTTGCGGTCCGGTTTGATCCGAAGATAATTAAAGTCTCAGCGGTCTCAACCGGAAACTTGCTCGAAATTCAGAATGGACCTGCGTTGACGCAATCGATCGATCCTACAGGCACATGCTTGATTTCGATCTCTGGACTCAATGGGAAGAATCCGTTCAAGGGAACTGGACCACTCTTCTTTATCGAGGTTGAAGGAATTGCAACCGGTGACGCTTTGCTGATTCTCGACGACGCGGCGTTACATCTGGTCGCAACCGATGCGAAAGACGTTACGTCGAAGTTGTCTCTCGGCAGCGTCACAGTTAAGCAGTAGATGTTTTCACGACTTACAAACATTCAGCGCGGCGATTCGGTGAGCGGAGTTAAAACTACTGGTCGCCGCGCATTATTGTCTGCTGATGCACGCGGGTTCTCGCTGATCGAGCTGATGATTACGGTCACGATCATGACGATCCTCACGATGGGGGTTATTCCCTTAGTGAAGGTTTCGATCAAACGTCAAAAGGAACAGCAACTGAGAGAGACTCTCCGACAGATACGTATGGCGATCGACGAGTTTCATCGTGACACGATAGGCATGACTTGCACCGGCGGTGGGCTTCAACCCGGCACTGGAGGTACAGGTACACCGCCGCCGCCAAATACTGGCCAGGTGGCACCCGATCCTCGCAGCAAAGTGATGATTAGCGACTGCACAATCTTTGGCGTTGACAACCTGGATCACTATCCGCCGGATCTCGATACGCTTGTAAACGGCGTCAACGTGATTCCACGGGTACAAGCGAACATGGGTGGTAAGGGACTTGGCACATCTGATAACAAGACGACCCTCGACTCGCAGTCGTCAACAAAGAAAAAGGTTTACCTGCGAGGGGTCCCGATCGATCCAATGACCGGGAAGGCGGAATGGGACCTTCGTTCGTGCTACGACACGCATGACTCAACTTCGTGGGGCGGGGAAAATGTTTTTGATGTGCGCTCGAAGTCGAAAGACACAGCGCTAAATGGAGAGCGGTACAGTGATTGGTAATTTCTACAAAAGACGCGGAGAAAAGGAGACGGGGAGAACCGGAGAACTTTCTCCCCGTCGCCCCGTCTCCCTCTCGCCCCGTCTCTTCTTTTCCCGGGGATTTACGCTCCTCGAGTTGATGATCGTGATCACGATCATCATCATCCTTGCTGCCATTACGCTCCCGCAATTTCAGAAGACGATCCTGCATACGCGTGAAGCTGTGTTGCGCGACGACTTGTCGCAGATGAGGAAACTCATTGACCAGTTTGCAGCTGACAAGGGCAAGTTACCGCAGTCGTTGGATGAGCTCGTGAGTGAAGGCTATATGCGCGAAGTTCCCGTCGATCCGTTCACCGGCCAGAAGGACTGGGCTATGACAACCGGAGAAGACCCAAACTCGAGTGAAGGCGAGCAGGGAATGACCGACATTCATAGTAGTTCCGGCGAAGTATCTTCAGAGGGCACACCTTACAGCGAGTGGTGAAGTTACAAGTTCCTGATGGCCAAGTTATTTAGACGAGTTGTAGAACCCTGGTATCCCGCCTCTGCCGTTGGCCTTGAACGCGGTACCGTGTCCGTGGTTCATCTTGATCGAGGACGCGGCAACAATTGTCGTATTCGGAATGCCGCCACCCTCAACGTCGGTGAGTCGTTGATTCAACCAAGTTTCGACTACGTCAATCTTCCCAACCCGGCACAACTTGCGGATGTGTTGAGGCAACTCGCGACCAGCGTTGGCTTAATTCGGCAAAAGCGGTGGTCCATCGCTCTGCCGCAAGGCTCGGCGCGAACGTTGGTGCTTACGATGGATCAACCGGCGCAAGGAGCCGAGTTGCAGGAAGTGCTGAATTGGAAAATGGAAAGAGGCTTTGGCGGCGCGTTGGACGACTTATCCATTGCCAGGGAACGTTTGCCGAAAGACCCGCAAGGTCGAGATCGTTATCTCACGATTGCAGTGAAGCGAACGGTACTCAGCGAGTATGAACGTGTTTTTGAATCGCTTGGATGGCGCGCCGGACTGATCCTTCCGCGGCACATCGGCGAGTCGCAGTGGTTGATAAGAAACGGCGCGATTGGTGATTCGCTTTTACTGAGTCGTTCGGAGAACGGGTTTACTGCAGTTATCTTTCGCGGTAAGCAACCGCTGATCGTGAGAACAGTTTCATGTACGCCTGAGGAGGGCGAAGACGAACTGTATCGCCTGTTACTTTTTTATCGTGACCGACAAACTGACGGTCACGACACTGAGCCGAAGCTGTCGCGGCTGATGGTACTCGGTGAGGGAGTGCGCAAAGAACGCGTGTGCAAGCTCGTCAACGAAACTACGGGCGGCGACTTACATTTGCTCGAAGCCGAGGAGTTAGGACTGTTGCTTCCGACTCGTGATCTCAGTTTCGACGCGATCGCCGCGCCTGCCGGCCTGGCAGCACTCTCCTAAAAGCAGATCCACCGATTACACACATTACACAGATTAAGAGCCATAAAGCGGCGTTGAGGTGATTGGGTGTTCCGGTTTTTTCGGCTGCCAAATACCCAACGTCGCTTTCTAGAATTAATCTCTGTAATCTGTGCTAATCGGTGGATCTGCTTCGTGAAACAAAACCCTAAGTTCAGACGTAACACCTTGGCATCATGAACGTTGCATATCCGATTACCCCCACTTTTGCTCAGGATTTTGCCTCCGCCAATGATAGCGACCTGGTCGCCACCGCTATCACTGGTGCGGAAGGCAGTTTTGAAGAGTTAGTGCGGCGGTACCAACGGCCAATCTCAGCTTACGTCTACAGAATGGTCGGTAATTACGAATCCGCCCTGGACCTGACCCAGGAAATCTTTATTAAGGTTTACGGCTCGTTGCGCAAGTACCGGTCCGAGTTCAAATTCTCGACCTGGATTTACAAGATTGCGCATAACGCCGCAGTTGATCACTTGCGACGCAGTTCCACCCGCGAGCAGTCGCTGATCAATAGCAATGACACTGATCACTTCGAGCTTCCCATCGAGAGTGGCCGCTTAAGTCCGGAACAGGAAAGCGAGCGGAAGGAACGGCGAGTTGAAATCGAATCGGTAGTGCGTGCCTTGCCCGCAAGCTATCGTGAATTAATCATCCTCCGACATTCGCAGGATCTGACGTACGAAGAGATTGTTGAAGTAACAGGATTGCCACTTGGTACAGTCAAGAACAGATTGTTTCGAGCGCGCGAGATGATGCGACAACAATTCGTTAACAGGGGTATCACCGGCATCTGATGTCAGTTGAAACGCAACAGATCAGCTGTGATGAGAACTTGATTGCAGCGTATATCGACGGCGAGCTCGAAGCAGCCAAGCGACTGGTGGTCGATCTGCATTTAAGCGACTGTGATCATTGCCGGGAAGAGTTGCGTGTGCACCGCATGTTTGTTTGTGAACTCGACTCGGTTTTGGCTCAGTCGGAAGTTCCCGTGCCGAGCGATTTCTCACGACACGTAGCGGTTCGTGCAACCAGTGATCTTAGAGGTATTCGGTCGGCTTCCGAAAACAAAAAGGCATTGGCGTTTTGTATTCTGCTCGCGCTCGCTGCGGTCGCGTTGTTGAGCGACGCTTCTCGACTGACGGCTGTTCGAAGCGCGCGCGGATTCATAAGAACTATCATCGGCACAGTCGCCCTGCTGTTGAGCGCGATTTATGACATGGTCGCTAGCGTTACAGTTATCTCCAGAGTACTCAGCAGAAAAGTGATTGTTGAATCCAACTCGCTTGGTCTCCTGCTCGGTCTGTTCGCTCTCGCCATTCTTCTACTCTCTCGTATGATCGTGCGTTACCACCGTACGGGCGCAACTGAGTAGAACTTGCTTGCATGACTGCATCTTGTCCATATCCATACACGGCAACAGATCTGTTGTGGGTGAACTATCCCGCTAAGCGAATAGATTTCTGTAACCTCACGCGCTTGTTCATAGCACTACTGATGTTCGGTGGCGTCGTGTACGGTCAGGCGACCAACACCCAACCCGCTAACGATGAGATCGTGGTCGATGGGACTACTGACAGCACAGTCTTTGGAATGGGACGGACCATAAGGATCACAGGCACTGTGAAGCAAGGTGCACTCGCGTTTGGTGGCGACGTGATTGTTGAAGGAATAGTTGAGGGAGATGTCGCCACGATCGGTGGTTCGGTAATTCAACTCGACGGCTCGCGCATCGGAGGCGATGTAATCGTGCTTGGCGGAACCTATCGACATGGAGAGAAACCGCCGCTTCGCACTGCGTCGAGCATGACCATGATGTACGCCGGCTACCAGGAGGAACTCCGCGAGATCATGCGCAACCCCCTCGGCCTCCTAAGCCCGCGCTGGACGCCGGGATACATCGGGACAAGAATTCTGGTGGTCCTGTTCTGGTTTGTCATATGTCTCGCAATAACTGCAGCGATGCCCGGCACTGTTAGTCGCGGCGTGGCGAGATTGCAGCTAACAAGTTTGCGTGTGGCAATTATTGGCGTGGTAGGCGTGATCGTGCTTTGCGGTGGTGTCCCACTGGCTCTTTGGTTGTTGCCCGAGACGCTCAGCGTGCTGGTAGGATTGCTCGCGCTGTTACTGTTAGTCGTGGCCGGCTTGTTCGGTCGAGTGATTCTCTACGCCGCGACTGGACGATGGCTACAACGAAAGTATGTGCCAATCGGGCGACATTCAGAGGCGGTGGCGCTGCTGTTAGGAACAGTATTCTGGGTAATTCTCACGTCTCTTCCTTACGTTTGGCCTTTCATTGTGTCGTTGGTCCTAGTGATAAGTCTTGGCCTGGCATTGACGGCGCGATACCGGGTGGGCTGGCATCGAACGGTGATTCCCACCCCAGTAAATACTCCCGCAAAGTGAATTTGGTGCATCCAACCGTCTCGAAAGGTAAATCGTGCCTTTCGTGTGCAACTTTCAGGGTTTTCGGGCGTTTATAACCGGAGATTCCTGACGTTATTTTTATAGGATCTGGCTCAGCCAGAACATTCGCTGACTCAGGCGCGTACCAAGCACGGTGCTTTCCAAAGGCGTCCATTCGGACAACTTGTCATAAAAGCTCGGTTTGTGGTGTTCCTGAAGCAGGTTGAAAGGAATCGTGATGAGGGCCCTTCTTCTCGCCGTGGCCGTTGCTCTGGCCAGTTTGAATTCATCTGTAAGTTTAGTGCAAGCACAGGATGTCGCCAGCGATCCCAACATCGCTGCGAAACACGCAATTGGGGAAGTTAAGACTATCGACACTGCGCAAAAGATACTATCGATAAAAACCGATGCCGGTAATACCGTCTTTGTGACTGTCACGGATAAGACTGTTTACAAACGCCTACCTCCTGGTGAGCAGACCCTCACTAATGCTGCAGACATTGCGCTCAGTGACGTTGGAGAAGGTGACCGAATCATGGCCCGTGGCACTGTGGCTGCGGATCGAAAGTCAGTCCCGGCGCAAATGATCATCGTCATGACCAAGGGTGATATCGCGAAGAAGCAGGAAGCGGAGCGGCTCGAGTGGCGTCGTCGCGGCATCCTCGGTGTTATCACATCTCTTAAGCCGGACGCGAAAGAGATCACGATCTCGAATCGAACAATGGCAGGCACGCAGTCAGTTATCATTCCTGTTAGCGACAAAACTGAGATGCGTCGCTATGCACCCGACTCGATCAAGTTTGCCGACGCCAAGCCCAGTACATTTGATGAACTGAAGGTCGGCGATCAGATACGTGCTTTGGGCGATAGGAGCCCGGACGGTCTGAAGTTCACGCCGGCAAAAGTTGTTACCGGTGCGTTTCGCACAGTTGCCGGCACAGTCAAAGAAGTAGATGCGGCAACCGGTGAGATAAAGATCGTCGATTTGGAAAAGAAACATCCACTGACGATCGTCGTAAAGCCCGACTCGGTCTTACGAAAGTTTCCACCAATGTCTGAGATGGGAGCGATGATGGGTCGTGGACCGGGTGGACCCGGTGGTGGTGGCACGCCGGGTGGTCAGGCACCCGCGGGGGGCGGTCAAGCGCGACCAGCTGGCGGTGGTCCAAGTGGTCCAGGTGGACCTGGGGGACCGGGCGGTCGTGGTGGTCCAAACATCAACGACATGCTGGAGCGTTTGCCCACAATCGCAATCGCGGATCTCAAGGTTGGCGACACAATCATTGTTTCAAGTACGCAGGGAGTTGATCCTGCTCGTTTAACTGCAATCGCCCTGGTGTCCGGTGCTGACACGCTTCTTACCATGTTGGCTCCAAGACCAGCGGCAGGACAAGCTCCTAATCCCGCAGCCGGCCTCGGTGGCGGCGGCATATCATTCGGCATCGGCTTACCTTAACTTCAGCGAAGGCGGCGTACCACCGACGTGCGCCGCCAACTCTGGATAACTTTAAACCCGTCTATCGCCTTGTCCCCGGAAGGTATCCATGAATTCTGCTCAAAGAATCATTCGCAAAATTGTAAGCCTCGGTTTGACCCTCGCCTTTGCGGCAACGCTCGCTATCGCCCAACAAAACCGCGGTTCATTGCGTGGTCTCGTTACTGATGAACTGGGTGCTGCAATTGTCGGTGCCACAATTACGATTACAGATGCGAATGGTGCGCAAAAGAAAACGACCACCAACGGAGAAGGCATCTACACATTCACTGCACTCGCTCCCGGCAAATACGTGTTGCAGGCAACGGCGCCTGGTTTTGCCAATGCACAGGATCGCGAGATCGACATAACTCCTCAGCGACAAACGGTAGACATCACTCTCAAAGTAACTATCGAGGAGAAGGTGACAGTCGATACCGATAAGGAGCTGAGTACTGACACCGCTGCCAACGCGAACCAAACCGTCATCAAAGGAACCGATCTCGATGCATTACCGGATGATCCCGATGAATTGGCAGCGGCATTGCAGGCTCTTGCAGGTCCTCAGGTAGGACCTAATGGCGGTCAGATTTTTATCGATGGTTTTTCCGGCGGAAACTTGCCTTCAAAAGACTCGATTAGAGAGATTCGTATCAACCAGAATCCATTCTCAGCCGAAAACGATCAGCCTTCTGGACGAATAGATATTCTGACTCGGCCAGGAACTGACAAGCTGCGCGGCGCCGCGGGCTTTAACTTTAATGATGAGAGTTTTAATTCACGCAATCCATTCGTGACCAGATCAAGCAAGCGGACGCCTTTCCAGTTTCGTCAATACAATTTCAACCTGAGCGGTCCAATCGTCGCCCGCAAAGCATCGTACTTTTTCGAGTTCAATCGAAACGAGACGGATGACAATGAACTGGTGCGCGCAACAATCGTCGATCCGAACCTCAATATTGTAGACGCTGGGCAGACGTTTCTCGTCCCGCGACGTGGCACGAACTTGAGCGGGCGTGTCGACTATGCAATCAATCCGAATAACACGTTAGTCAGTCGCTACAACTTCAATCGCTCTCGCACAACCAATCAGGGCATCGGAGGATTTTCTCTTCCGGAGCGTGCGTACGACAACGTCAGTACGTTTCAGGGTTTTCAGATAACAGAAACTGCTGTACTTAATGCGACCACGATTAACGAGACGCGCTTTCAGTTCAATCACAGCGTTAGTGAGAGTCTGGGCGACAGCAGCTTCCCAGTTTTGAATGTGAGTGGCGCTTTTATTAGTGGCAGTTCGGGAGTCGGCCATTCTCAGAATGCCAGGAACAATTGGGAGCTCTCAAACTTCACGGCGATTCAGCATGGCACTCACGCAATCAAATTTGGCGGACGGGGCAGGGGCGTGAACATTGATGACACGAATCCCAATAACTTTGGCGGTACCTGGTTTTTCACCGGCGGCTTCGGTCTGACTAGTATTCAGCGTTACCAACTGACGCTCGATCTGCAACGACAGGGCAAGACACCAGAAGAGATACGCGCTGCGGGGGGCGGCGCATCTCAGTTCACGATCAATACGGGTGATCCGCTCGCGGGCGTAACTCAGAAGGATTACGGATTGTTCATTCAGGATGATTGGCGGGTCAGACCCAATCTAACTTTGAGCGGGGGCCTGCGTTACGAATACCAGACAAACGCGGCGAGCAAGTACAACTTCGCGCCGCGCATCGCGCTCGCGTGGTCACCCGGCGCCGCGAATAGTGCTCGCCCACCACAGATGGTAATTCGCGTTGGGGCCGGCATCTTCTATAACCGCTTCGGAGAATTCAACACTCTGCAAGCGAATAGATTGAACGGAGAGCGTGTGTTGTCATATGCAATTACGGAGGAAACCGGCCGGCTTAATCCGCCAACCATCGCTCAGCAGCAAGTACCAAATGTTGCTCCCGCATATGCAATACTGAATAGCTTTGACCCTGATAAGGCGGCGCCCGTCGCGAACGTATCGCCACTTCAACAAACGATTTGGCAGATCGATCGCAATCTGCAGATCCCGACGGTCTACGTTCTTGGTACACAAGTCGAACGACAGTTGCCACGCAACATCACGATGACTGTTGGCTTCTACAACATCAAGATCCAGCACGTGATCCGCGGCCGCGATATCAACGCTCCGCTTCCCGGCTCAATAATTCCCTTGATTCGACCGGGTGGTATTAGACCCGATCCCACTCGCGGCGAAATCAATCAATACGAAGCGAGCGGACGCTACAATCAACGGCAGTTCTTTGTTGGTTTCAATAGCCGTCTCACGCGCAAGATCACTCTTCAAGGCAATTATTCGTATAGCAGGCAGGAGAACGATACCGACGGCCAGGGTAGCGGCGGCTTCCCGGTGAACTCCTACGATCTAACTGGAGAATATGGACGCGGCGGCTTTGACGTGCGTCATCGGTTCTCGATGTTCGGTTCGATCATCATGCCCTGGAAGGTGACGTTGAATCCATTCATCATTGCGAATACTGGACCAGGATTCAACATTACTACGGGTCAGGATTTGAATCTCGATCGGCAATACAACGAGCGGCCGAGTTTTGCCGGCCCAAATGCTGATTGCACGAATCAATTCATAAAGTGCACTAAGTATGGGAACTTCAACACTCGTCCCCTGCCCGGTGAACAGATCATCCCACGCAACTACGGCCAGGCGCCTGGATCACTAAGCGTGAACGTTCGTGTCAGTCGGACATTTCAGTTCGGCGAGATTCACCATGCTGCACCTGCCAGAGTCGCGGCGGCCGGTACTGGTCAACCAAGTGGCAGTGCAACGCAAACTGCTTCCGCATCAGCGCCGGCTGGTGGTGGCGGTGAAAAGCGGGTGGTTACAACCGGACCTGTTGGAGGCGGGGGCCCAGGTGGTCCAAGGATCGCCGGGGGCGGAGATGTTGTAGCGATGAAGACTGCAGCTATCGGTGCGCCACCGCCACCGCAAGGCAGCGGCAGTGCTGCTCGGAGTGAGTATCGTTACAGCCTCAACGTGTCATTGAGTTTTCAGAACGTTCTGAATAGGGTGAATCTTTCAACACCGGTCGGCAATTTGTCCTCACCCAACTTTGGACAATCGCTTGGTCTAAATAATTTTGGTGGCTTTGGTGGTGGCGGTTCTTCGGGAGCTGGCAATCGACGAATCTACGCACAAGTGAGATTGAACTTCTAAGTGGCGCCCCGCTAAAAACGTTCTTTTAAACCGAGGTATTTTATGAAAAGAAATCTATGGTTGTTCTTATTGATCGTTGGATCCGCGAGCTTTGCTGTTGGCCAAGGGCAGCCAGCCAAGACTAACGGCAATTCAGGTGAAGCGAGCGCGATCCCTGCCGTCGCGATCACTGCCGACGCCAAGCCTGAAGATTTGGCCAAGGCGGCACTCGCGGCAATGGGCGGCGACAAGTTTCGCAACGTGCAGAACATGATCCTTCGCGGCTCAGTTAATCTTTATCCACCGAATAGCCCTCAGTCGATTCCCGGCGGTTTCTCTATCGTAACGGCAGGCGACAAACTTCGGATGGAGATCGACGCGCGGCCGATGATCACCTTTAAGCAGATCTATAACGGGCAACAGACATACAGCTCTATGCCAAATGTTCAGGTGCCGCCTTTGACAAAGTTCGGTTTTGCAGCGCTAGTCAAATATGATCAGCCGGGGTACAAGGTATCGGCAATCCCCGACAAGAAGAAGCAACGCGGGTTTCGCATCGTCGACCCTGACGGTTTCACGACGGACTTCTATATTGACCCGACGAACGGCAGAGTTATGACCTTCTTGTTTTCCTACGAGGGTTACACGTTTGGGACTGAGAACAGGAAGTTCAAGGAAGTGGATGGAGTGTTAGTGCCGTTCAGTTTTTCGCAAAGATTCGAAATGACTCAAGGTGCATTTTTTGCGGAGTACAGTGTTAAGGAAGCTAAGTTGAACCAAACTCTCGGCGACGATACGTTTGTGATCCCGAACTAAACACGCGCCGATAAAAGACTGAGCCGCAGATTTTCGCGGATAACCAGATCAGAAAGAAGAAATCAGTAAGAGGGAGCATCCTCGAATCTGTCATTTCTGATTGGTATTACCCCGCAAAATCTGCGGCTCACGTTCTTATTCCCGCCAGTCATTTGCCAGCATTCCATAGATCACAAAGTCAACAAAATGATCATGAAACCATGCTGCCTGTCGCACGATTCCTTCCTTTGTAAAACCTAAATTTTCGCAAATCCTACGACTCTTCTTATTCTCAACTGCGCAGCGCATCTCAACACGGTTCAGCTTCAGTTCATTAAATGCATAGCTAACAAGAAATCGTGATGATCTCGTCGCAAGCCCTTTGCCTAGATAAGAGGCGCCGAGCCAGAACCCGATCTCCGTTTTCCTATTAGGCCAGTCGATGTAGTTGTACTCAATCTGTCCGGCCATTTCGCCTTTGTACCAAATAGCAATCGCGAATCCCTCATTGTCAGCAAACCGCTCGAGGTTACGGTTGATGAACCTTCGAGTGTTATCGATGGAGTGGTCTTCCTTCAACCATGCCGAATGCTCTTTGAGATGAGCATGATTCTGGTCGATTAAACTATTTAATCTTTCTGCATCTTGCTGCTCAATTAGGCGAAGTTCAGTCTCGTCATCGATTCTGTAATTAAACTCGAGGTTCCTATTCACGTCGTTTCCCGATCAGCCCAGCGATGATCATTACGACACTGATGCTGGAGACGACACCAGTGACGGTTCCAACTGTTTGCATCAAGCTAACTGGATCGTTTGATGTCGACGCAATTGAACGCATGAAGACGAAAAATCCCAACGCCAATATGAGAAGGACGACACCCACAATCACGATTCGCATGTTTCGTTGGCGCATCGGCACCTCCGGGTAAGCGAGAAAACATTGCACTCCTAAAGGAATGCCGAACATTTGTTTCTCGAGGCTATAAACATCGCACCGCCGACGCGCGTTACTAAGTCACGATTCACTATTCACGCGTGGTCTGAATCCTTCGGGTGTGTGTCCTCGCCGGTAGACCATAATCGTTCTGAGAAACTCGATCACGGTCACACCCTCCTGGTTGATCCCGGTCGTTCGTAACCTCACAATGCCCATGGTCGGACGTGATGCCGACGGCCGGGCTTCAATAACTTCACTCTGCGCATACAACGTGTCGCCTTCAAACACCGGCGCGGGAAGTCGAACTTGATCCCAACCAAGGTTGATTGCATTTAACGAAACATCGGAAACTGACAGCCCAGTTACTAGCGCGAGTGTAAATGTTGAGTCGACCAGCGGCCTTTTGAACTCTGTACGGGCGGCGTATGCCTCGTCAAAATGGATCGGATTTGTATTTACGGTTAATAGCGTAAACCAGATGTTGTCTGTCTGTGTGATGGTCCGTCCAAGTGGATGCTCGAAGATGTCGCCCGTTTCGAAGTCCTCGAAAACACGACCCTGCCACCCCGGCTTGACTGCCATTCTGCTTCCTCCTTCTTGTGGGTAGCGGGTGGCTGCGATTCTTCTCCGTGCAACCTCTGAGTACTCAGTATCTCTGTGGTGAAAAAGATGCAGCGAACACATACCACAGAGACGCAGAGTACTCAGAGGTTGCACGGAGAACCGCTGCTAGAGATTGGCAATCCGTCGTAAGTAATAGCAGCGAGTCGCGCCATCCGTCGCTTTCTTAACTTCCCTTCAGATATTTCTCGAAGAATTTCACGATTGAAACCGTCGATCGAATACGGTTCGGAGTCTTGCGCCACCCATGGCCTTCATCAGGAAACAAGACATACTCGACAGGTACGTTTCGCTTCTTTAAGTTCTCGACCACTTGCTCCGCTTCAATCACCGGCACGTTAGTATCGTTTGCGCCATGCAGAACAATTGTGGGTGCCTTCACGCGATCTATGTTGGTCAGTGGTGAAAGCCGACGCAGCATATCCGCTTCTTTATCAGGATCGCCGTACTCGATCTTTGAAATCGCCGCCATCCATGGCTGCGTGTTCTTGAAGAACGTCTCGAAATTAACTACACCATAGAGATTCGCACCCGCTGCGAACATGTCTGGATACTCTGTCAATCCTGCCATCACCATGTAGCCGCCGTAACTTCCGCCAACGATTCCGATCCGCTTCGGATCTGCCACGCCGGCACTGATGACGTAATCGACACTCGCTTTAATGTCTTTGACACCGTTCTCTCGTAGTGCTCCATTGTCGAGATTCACAAACTTTTTACCGAACCCGGAAGACCCGCGCACGTTAGGTGCGAACACCGCGATACCGCGCGACACCAATGCTTGATACAGGCTGTTGAAGCCAGGTCGTTCCTGTCCTTCAGGACCACCGTGAAAACTCAGGACGATTGGACCTGCGGCTGTCATGCCTTTCGGTCGATAGAGCCAGCCGGAAAGTTCGAGTCCATCGTGTGCCTTGTAGCGGACGAGTTCCGGTCGGACGAGCATCGACAAATCAATACCCGCATGTGGACTTTGAGTAAGTTGAGTGAACTGTTTGGAGCTTATATCAAGAACCCAAATGTCTGCGGGTGATGAAGCGCCGGAGATGACCATCGCGAGTCGGCGTCCGTCGTTCGAGAAATCGAGTCCCCCGACGATTTCAGATGGCAATTTTGGACCTGGAATGGTTTTGCCGGTCGCGCTGTCGTAGAAGGTGAGCTCGCTGCGACCTGCGATATTCCAAACCAACGCGATTGAAGTGCCTCGTTCGTTCATTACGGCGCTTCCGAGTTCGCCATCATTCCGAGCGGCTAATACTTCAATCGGACCAGCCTCCCCATTTTGATTTAACTGCACGCGAGCCAGCGTGGTGAGGTCCCTGTCTTTGTTTGAAACCAGGTAGATACTGCGGCCATCCGGGGAAAAACTAATTCCCTCAAACTGGCCGGGTCCATCGTGAGTAGTCAAAAGCGTTTCTCTACCGTCTGCCACGTTCACGAGATAAAGATTGTTATCGCCGCGATTGACGAGCCGATTGATGATCGCGTATTTGCCATCGCGACTTACGGCGTCAATCGAACCTATACCGCGATTCTTAGCCACCATTCGCGATTGACCTGTAGCAACATCGATGAGGTAAGAGTCTCTGGCCGAAGGGTCACGCACGTTAGAAGAGAATGCGATAAAACGTCCATCAGGTGACCAATCGCCGAGAAAGTTGCCAGCCTTTCCACCGTCCGTCAGTTGGCGCAGTCCAGTACCATCAGGTCGAACAATGTAGATTTGTTCATTGAAGCCGCCGCCGGGAGCGACATTAAAAGCGAGCCACTGCCCATCAGGCGACCACGTTACAAAACCGACTGGATCATCGAAAGAAGTAACCAGCGAAGGGTAACCACCAGCTGTCGGCATGGTCCAAACTTGTGGCAATCCGCTAATGTTTGTAACAAACGCGATTCGAGATCCGTCTGGCGAGAAACTCGGCGAACCGGCAGATCCAACCTTCGCCATTCGGGCAACAGAGATTTCCAGGTCGTTGTCGTCGGCGAGAGGGCGGCGGGCTAATGCGGAAGCAACTAACAACGATGAGATGATCGTTCCCAGAAAAACCATTCGCAGCGCATGTAGTCGGTTGAATTGTGTATTGTGGCCGAATTTCATGTTTCAAATCTCCAACATCTGTCCGTGATGCACGCGTTGTGACGAGGATGATCTATAAACATTGCATCCTTGACCGGGTGATCCTTATTCGCGAGTTTATACGATTCTCTTGGCAATTGGATGATCCGCATGAAGTTGCAACAGGTCCCACCGGTTTCCGTATAAGTCTTCAAAAACTGCGACCGTACCGTAAGCTTCTTGTTTAGGTGCGCGCACAAACTCCACTCCGCGAGAAACTAGTTCATCGTAGTCTCGCCAAAAATCGTCCGTGTTGAGAAACAGGAACACTCGCCCACCTGCTTGGTTCCCAACAAAAGACTCTTGCTCTGGAGTTGCCGCTCTAGCCAATAACAGTGTAGTCCCGATCGAACCTGGCGGACTCACCACGACCCAACGCTTGTCCTGTTCGGGCTGATAAGTATCTTCAACAACGGTGAACCGGAGTTTCTTTGTAAAGAATTCTATCGCTTCATCATAATCACGAACGATTAAAGCGACGTGCACAATTGACTGCTTCATGCTCTTCCGAAATCTTCGAGATAATCCGAACAGGTGACCGTTCTGCTTCTACGTTGCGCAATCGCGGCTGAAGCAACATCGTCACATCGTCGCGATGTGTCATTCGGTCAGCTAATCAACCAGTCGCTGATCATACCCCGCCTCGACTAGTTCTTCGTATGCGGACCACACGTCAACCGGTATGTCTTGATGAATTTGAAATCCTTTCAGCGGGTAGAGTTTTATCCGTTGTAGGTCGCCGACCATGATGCTGATCACATCATCCTTCGAAAGCTCTTCATTCGTGTACGCACGCAGGTATTCTTCGAACGACACTTGTGGTGAAGTGACAAGGACCTCTTTCTCGGGCCACAGTTTCTTGAAAGTAGCAAAGCTCCTGCGCTCCATGTAGGGTTTCTGCACCAGGATAAACCGCTGAGGGTCAATCTGCTTTTCCGCCAGGAGCTGCTTAGTGAACATAATATTCTCGCCAGTGTTTGACGACGTATTCTCGATGAAGATTTTGTCACTTGGCACGCCCATGCCGATTGCGATCTCAGCGAACTGATCGGCTTCGGGTCGCGTCCACATTTCTCTGGTGACCGATCCTAGCCCACCAGCGAAGATCAGTAGCGGCGCCCACCCTTCCAGAAATAACCGGGCACCCGTTTCGGCCACCTTTTTGTCGTGACTACAAAGGACGAGAATTGCATCAGCTTTTTCGAGCTGATGATTCATGTGGTGATATCGCCAAATCTTCTCAGCCAAGATTTGCGTGTGATTGTTCATTTCACTCCGACGGGAACGCCCAGGCATCGAGTCAGTAGCACCGCGCGGTAGCGGGTGGGTGCGCAGCCTTATCTCGATCGTCAGTGCAACCGGCTGCGTACCCACCCACTACCGCGCGGTGCTACTG
>JBKPMX010000189.1:0-17783 GCA_046765655.1 Acidobacteriota bacterium | reverse complement strand
AATTCAAGTTGTTTCTGGATTATGGCCGCAAACAAATAATCTTTGAGCCTAATCCATCGTTCAATGACCCGTTTAATCAGCCAACTACTGGAATTAGTCTGATCGCAGAAGGAAAAAATTACCGCACCTTCAAGATCACTGACGTATTGCAAAACTCGCCTGCGCACGACGCGGGCTTGCAAAAAGGTGATGTCATTTTGGAGGTGGATGGCACCAGCAGCCGTAATCTAACGCTTTCTCGTTTACACGATCTCTTTGAGCAACCTGTCAGCCGGAAGCTGACCATCCGTCGCGGCGACTCACTACTCAACGTCATACTCACACCAAGACGTCTGATCTGACACTAGTGATTGACTTGAACACTATCAAAATAATCCTCACAGTAATCAGTGGACTCTGTTGGACCATCGTCTACATAGAGGGTATTCGACTTGGATTTAGGGACCGCACGTACGCGATACCGTTCGTTGCGCTGGCACTGAATCTCGCCTGGGAACTGTTGCACACGATCTCTGGTTTTCAACTCGGCGATCACTTACAAGGAACCATTAATGCAATCTGGTTTCTATTGGATCTCGGCATCGTCTTCACCTACTTCAAATTTGGAAGAAAGTATTCTGCGGGCAGCCTGACGGGTTCGTTGTTTGTAGTTTGGAGCGCCGTGGTTTTGACCATGGCTTTTGCCGTTGAGTATGCCTTCACGCGCGAGTTTGGAACTTTTCGGGGTGGTGCGTACGCGGCGTTTCTACAGAACCTAATCATGTCGGTCTTATTCGTTCAGATGCTCGTCTCACGCGGGAGCCGGGAAGGACAGAGTCTTTTGCTAGCCGTGAGCAAGTGGATCGGAACGCTGGCGCCGACGCTTCAATTCGGGATTTTCAACAACTTAGGACTCCAACAAGGTCACATACTAATCATCGTGGCTGGGAGTTTTTGTTGCGTGTTCGATTTGATCTACATCGGGCTATTGGCACGTACAGCTAGCAAAACAGTCACAACTCAAGCTTGCAGTAAAACGAACGTTCGTGCTATATAGTCTCCAGTTTGACCAAAGCTCAACTTCGAAAAGCAGCAAAAGCAGTCACGTCGGGCCGTAAGGCGCAGGGCGAGCGCACGCGCAAAGCCATTCTCGAGATGGCCGTAAATATTGCCTCCGCTGAAGGCCTCGAGGGCTTGACCATTGGCCGGCTCGCGCTCGAACTCTCGATGAGCAAGAGCGGTTTGTTCGCCCATTTCGGATCAAAAGAAGACCTCCAGGTCGCCACCGTCGAGGCCGCGCGCGCCATCTTCATTAATGAAGTCATCAAACCTGCATTCGAAGCAGCGCAAGGCCTCAACCGCTTATGGAAATTGTGCGACATCTGGCTCAGTTATGTTCAGGCAGGCGTGTTTCGCGGCGGTTGCTTCTTTGCCGCGGCTGCGGCCGAGTTTGATAGTCGTCCCGGTCCAGTTCGCGATCGAATCGCCGAGATCATGAAGGAATGGCTCACTACTTTGCGCGACGCAATCATCGAAGCCCAAAAGGCAGGCCAACTAAAATTAGATATTGACCCAACGCAACTGGCTTTCGAATTCAATTCACTCGAGCTCGGCGCTAATTGGGCGTTCCAACTCTATGGCGACAAAAGCGCTTTCGCTCGTGCGCGCGAAGCAATTCATGAGCGCCTGACTCGCCATTCGACTCGAGCGGGTGCAACGCTTCTGTCAGGTGCATTTAGACAGCTTGATAGTCGACACACAAGGTCCCTTTAACGGTTGCCAATCGCCGATCGGCAATGACATGGCTGAATCCCTACGAACAGCTGAAACCAATCCTGCGTCGCCTTTGTTGATGAAGCGCAAAGCAGCCTGGGATGGTTTGCGACTTGAGCATTACCAGTTTCGTAGCGGCGAACTGCCTGAACATTGTCATCCCGAGCACACGGTTCTGATCTCTCTCACCGACGGATGCCGCGCGGAAATGCAGACGAGCAGCGGCCTAAAAATTGTCGGTACGCAGCGACATGGATCAGTTTGCGTGCTCCCGGCAGGACTGCGACACAAAGCCCAATTAAGTGGTCCTTCCGAGCACCTTGCTCTTTACGTCGATCCTTCATTGATCAACCGTGCCGCCGCCGCCTCCCGGATGTCGACGCGTTACGAAATAGTCGAGCGCTACTCCCGCGGTGATGCAATCATTTCGGGTGTCGGAGGAGCATTGCTTGCGGAATTGGATTCTGAGGGTCTCAGCGGAAGACTGTACGCAGAGTCTCTAGCAAACGTTTTAGCCGTCCATCTGCTGCGCCATTACACAACTGAAGGTGAGCTGGGCCAACCAAACATCGGAGGATTGTCACCGCGAAAAGTCAGGGATGTAACAGATTTCATTGCAAACAATTTTGCTGGTGACATCTCACTCTCTGAGTTGGCCCAAGTTGCGGGTATGAGCAGCTTTCACTTCGCGCGTGAATTTAAAAAGGCAACCGGCACTACTCCACACCAATACTTAATCAGGTTTCGCGTGGAGAAGGCGAAGTCGCTATTGGTGGATCGCGATCTGCCACTCGTCGAGGTTGGTCTTCGTGCGGGCTTCAGCCATCAAAGTCACTTCACGCGTTTATTCCGCAGAATCACTGGCACCACTCCGCACTTGTTCCGGACTGCACTCGAGTCTTAACAGCAAGAATCGTCAACGGCAGCAAAAACGGGAAAGACGCAACAGCCATCGCCTCCTTAAGCTTCCACTAGTGAAGGAGGTGAACAAAGTGACGATACGAAATCTATTTGCAGCTCTGTTGCTGCTAACGCTTCTGGTATTACCCGGGGTATCGCAAGAACCGCTAGGCGCAGCGAGGGAGGCAATAATAAGAGGCAACGGTTTCGTCGCGCGCGGCCAGTACGAACAAGCACTGAAGGAATATGCGCGCGTTGGACCAGACAGCGGTGAAATTTACTCGATCGCGCTGTACAACACGGGGGTTTGTTACTACGAACTTTGGCGCACGACAGAAGCGATCGACTACTACCGCCGTGCAGTCAACGAGCATAAAGGTAGATATGCGCAGGCTTCTTACGCTTTAGGCGTAGCGCTTGAAGACGAAGGCAGACTGCGCGAAGCGAAAGCAGCTTACGAACAAGCATTGGCGGCAGCGCACGGCGACTATGCTCGCGCCGATTTCCGACTGGGTCTCATCGCCGGAAATAGCGGTGATGTTCAAGAAGCTATCGTTCTATTCCGCAAGGCGCTGAGTCGATCGGGTGAACACGTTATTGCCAGTCATAACAACCTGGGTGTGATGCTCGCGCGCATGCGTCGGTTGAAAGAAGCAGAGAAGGAGTTTGCCACTGCGTTGCGACTATCCAACGGTGAGTTTCCGAACGCTGCTCACAATCTCGAACTCTGTCGCAGGTTGATGTTTGGTGAAGCTGATGTGGCGTTGTTGCGAATGATGCAAGTCCCTTTAGCTGACGATATGTTCAGGAGACAATGATGACTACAAAACCTAATGATGCATTGGCCATTTTGAAGTTGTACGAACTACGAAGCGAGCCCGTAATGAGACAAGCACGATCGTGGTTCTTCAGTGAGTTCGCGCCGAAAAGCGGTTTAGAAATTCTGGCGCTCATGCAGAGCGGTGAAAAGGAAAGTGCCTTTTATCGAATGGTCTCATCACACTGGGACATTGCTTCGGCGCTGGTTAATCAAGGTGGTATTGACGAGGCAATGTTTCTCGCCGCCAATACGGAGCATCTTGTTGTTTTCGCCAAGCTGCAGCCCTTTCTGAAAGAGATTCGAGAAACAATCGGTGAGCCTGACTATCTCACAAATCTCGAGCAGCTCGTACGTCGCGTTGAAAACGTTGAGAAGAAACTGGAGAACCGGCGGAGGCTGCTTGATCGTTGGACCAACCGTGCTGCAGCATCTGCGAATTAACCAAGCGGGAGTCTGATGTTCGGTGTGAAGAAACTACAGCTTGCCAGAAGGGAAGGGCCGAGACGGCGAGACGCGGGGCGCGCGGTGACAGGGCGACGCCGCTCTCTCCGTCCCCATCAAATCCACCGCCACACTCCGCGTCTCTCCGTCTCCGCATCTCGCCTGCGTCTGTTACTTGATTCCTTTCCGTTTAAGTTGTTCCTTCAGTGCGGTTACGACGGCCGTATCAAACGCGTCACCTTTGACTCCGAGCTTCTTACGTTCAGCAGCCAGGAACTCTGCGCGTTGTTTTGAAAGCGTTACGATCTGCGCGCGCAGCTCGCGTCGTTGCGCGAGTCGCTTTTCAATCTCCTGCTTTCGTTGTGTGGGCGACATGTTTCTGAGATCTGCCGGCAACTGATTCGCATCGATCTTCTCGACCTGAATCGATCCGTTTTCGATACTCTGCAGCAAGTCTCCAATGTAGGCTTCGCGATTCATGGCCTTATTGAGAGCACGCTCAGCCTTGGCCTCGCTCGGCGCATCCACGGCCACACTTTCTTCGACCCGAGCAATCCGATCGACCGCAACAGAGCGATTCTTATCGCCCGCCGCTCCGGCACCGCCACCGTACGCGACATACGTCCCACCGAGTTGATTCGCCAGCTTGCTCATTTGTTCGTCGTATGGAGTTGTAATCGTCTGTACACCACCGTTCTGCTCGATCGCGAAGTACTGCCCACTGCCTTTCTGCGCGATCGCTTCCCAAACTAAGCGCGTGCCTGGAATCGTTCCACATTGAATCGTATTAACGACTATTCCTAAATCGGCAGCGTTCGCCGCCGTTGAACGTACGTCAGGCGAGTCGGAATAATCATCATGAGGAGGCGCATCACCGACCAGAAACAGTATCTGCGCCATTCCATTCGACTGCGTGGACCAACCGGCCTTCGTCACCCCTTCGAATAGCGCGCGTCGGACATCTTCGGGGGTGTCGCCACCTCCCTCTGCTTTGTATGCCATCAATGCCGAATACACCTGATCGAGGTCACTAGTGAGCGGCAAAACCTGCGTCAGGTACTGGTCGCCGCGGTCGCGATAAGCAACGAGTCCAACGCGAACGGCCGGACGCGATTCTGTTAGCATCACATCGTTGACAATGCTCCAGATCTTTTGCTTCGCACCGTCCAGTAAGCCGCCCATTGAACCGGTAGTATCGAGAACAAAGACCATTTCGAGAGTGGCAGCCGGAGTGGTGGTTCGTGAGTCAGTGATGGTAACCGGCTCAATCTGCGGGTCAGTATCGTGAAAGACCCACGCGGTCGCGACGCTGATGCCTACTAAAAAGGTAAGAATTGCGGTAGTTGTGCGGAATACGAGCGAGTGCATAAAACCTCCGTGAAGAACCGAATGTGCAAACCTGGGGTCAATCGCGGCATCCTCTTTCCCGTTTCCCTTGGAGCCACGTTTAGGATGGAACGAGTGGGCGCTTGGTTTCTTGCAGGTGCGGAATATTTAGCGGGTCTGGGGCATGAGGAATTGTTTCGATTAACGTGACCTGCCGATCTATGCGCGAGCGCACCCACAGCAAAAAAGGCGGGTGCAACTACGCCTTCGTAAACACTCTCTCAGATCATAGCTACTTCGTCTGATCTGTATCTTTCTTTCGCACGTAGATGTCGCCGCGCTGAACCAACCCTGTCTTTTCTGCCAGCGCTACCAATACTGAATTCAAAATCTGCTGATTCTCCAACTTGAAACTGGTGGCGCCGTTCATATGTGTGTCCGGATCGCTATATTGCAGAGACAGGTAACGGACCTTGTGCTTAATGAACCGAGCCGGAAGGGTATAGATAGTGGGAACATTCCCGGCGACAGTGGCAGCCGCCGGCTGGACTTTTTTAGTATCGGCGAACGCTGACACTATCGCGTCGTACGGAATGTGCAGCTCTTTCTCAGAGCTGTTGTGTTTGAAGTACAGCCGCCGATTCTCGTCGTCGAGAGTCAGCGTGCCATCCATCGTCTTTGTATAACCAAAGACTCCACCTTCATACTTCGCTTTGACTGTCTTTGGCGCTGGCGCTGGCGCTGGCTTCGTCGTTGTTTTCTCCGGCGGCTCCATCGTACGAGGGCGCTGGGCCACAATTGCGCTGGGGGCTATTAACATTAACATCAGCACAAACAACTTCATTTTCCATTCTCCTTGATCTCTAACCATCAAAACTCTTTGGCCCACGCGGGCACTTTATACAGAATCCACCACAGAAGCGTTTGCACCACCATCACAACTACACCTGCTATCAGGCTGATGTAATAGCTCTTTCGATGGCGGGCTTCATCGCCGTTGCGATAAGAGCGGGCGACTCCGAAACTCCCGATCAAAACAGCGCCCGGACAAAATAGGATTCCGAGGTACGGAACGAGGGAATAGGTTGCGAACGCTTTCGCTGTCGCGGCGAGGCCGCCGCGGTCATCTTCCATGACGGTCCAACTGTTTCCTCAGTCTCTTAGTTCGCGAAAGGCTTAACGCGCTCAACTGATTCTTTGAAGTCTGCATCACCAGGCGCTAACGTCAATCCTCGCTGGTAAGCAGCGAGCGCTTTCGCATACTGCTTAGTTACTTCATAAGCGTAGCCGAGTTCACGATAGACGTTCACATCCTCAGGCGACTTTTTAGCGCCCGCCTCAAGCGCCGCAATCGCTTTCGGAAAATTGTTGGACCGCGAATGCGCGACACCCAGCAAATAGAATGTGACCCCAGTAGCGTCAGCTCCGGCACTTGCTTTCTCCAGGACCGACGCCGCGCGCGCATACTGCTTAGATCCAATTAGCGCTTGCCCGAATAAAGTTACCGCTTCGGCATCGGTTCGCAGACGGATAAGTCCTTCACCGGCTCGTACCGCGCTCGTGTAATCAGCGTCAGCTTTTGCTTGATCAGTGCTGGTTGCAGCTCGACGAAGATAAGTGTTGACGAGTAGCGTCCAGGCACCCGTCATTCGTGCGTCAACAACAGTAGCGCGATTCAGCGATGCAATTGCACCGTCGAGATCATTTTTTGCGAGTGCGATTTGTGCGAGATAGAAGAGCGACAGCGAATCCTTCGGGTTAGCTTTAACTGCCGCGTTGAAAGTTTTCTCCGCGTCTGCTGTCTTTCCTGTTTTGTACTCTGCAACGCCGCGGTAATAGAGCATCAACGGATCTCCAGCTCCGCCGGCGTTCGCAGTGGCTGCTGTCAGAAGGGGCAACGCCTGTTCGTACTTTTCTGATAATACGTAAGCCTGGGCGAGCGCGGTGCGCGTATTTGGATCCTCTTGCTTGCTCTGACGCTGCAGTGCTATCGCTTTCTCCAGATCATTCGTTGCATCTGCATACTGCTTCAGATTCAGTTCCGCAAAACCTGCGATCTTCCATGCTTCAGAATCATTAGGGTAACGCTCCGTTAATTCCTTCGCTTCCTTCGCAGCAGCCGCAAACTGCTTCGACTCCAGCAATGCGTAGGCATGCGTCGTGTCGGCCGGCGCTACCGTATTAACCACCGGCTTGACCGGCTGCACGTCAATCAAAGGACTATTTGGGTCAGTGCGACGTGCGCTTGGTGATGTCGTTGGTTCTGGGCGCAACAACGGATCGGACGCCGGTCGGTCGGAACTCGAAGTAGTCGTCTTGGCTGTTTGTTTTGAAGCGCGACGCGGCCGAGTCGATTGCGCGGTCACGGTAACGAACATCAACAGGACGGCGCCTGCCAGGGTGATGAGTCGGGTAAAAACAGATCCAGTCATGGCTAGCGATTGTATGCGGGAGAAGGTTAGGTTTGAAAGCTCAGGTAAACGCCTCGGAAACACCCTTTCGGATGCCCTGAGGTGGGTTAGCGTTGCCGCCGGGCGACGGTTCAGATCGACTGGGTGGGTTTTCCAGGCCCGCCGCCTCCGTGCAAAACGCTAATAAGGCTAAAAAATGTCGGCACGCCTGCCGTTATCGCCGTGATCACGGGCAACGTGGAATTATAGAGCTCACGTTGGGTCAAGAATAGAAACACAATTCCGCTCGCCACCCCAATCGACAACGGGACCTTGAGCGCTTCCCAGTTGCTCATTTTTCGCGCTTTTTCTTTGCAATGAGCTAGATCGTCCTCATCCTCGATAATGAGAACAAACGATCTGAAACTTTCATTCATCAATTTCACAGGTGGCCCGGGAACAATGAGCCCCTTCTCCATAAGTCGGTCGATGTCGGGATCGTTAGGACTTAACAATCCGTCTTGGGCCAGATGTGAGAGCGACAGTTTTTCGTAATCGGAGCAGAGGGCCCAAATGGATTTGTAATAGGGCGTCGCCTGTAATAACACCTGCTTCGAAATTTGTTCGGGCGTCCGTGTAACGAGATCGCTTTGCTTCGCAATGCCTTCACCAATATTTTGGAGGCAAGCACTTGGCGAGCATTCTCGCTCTATCGTTTCAAGGGCGGCTTCAATTTGTTGTGCGGTTGCTAGATTTGCGTCTGACCGCAGTTCGTTCTTACGTTTCTCAAGTCTGGCTTCAAATGCTTGTAGGTCTCCCAGGTCTTCGATCGTGACTCTCAGAAAGCGGCTGACAGCGCGCGTCCACCGATCTGTAATTAGAGGTGAGGTTCCATTGGCACTGTGTCCTTCCGGCTTGCCATTTGTGAATCTGTCAGGTTCGTAGTTTGAAAGGGCAATCGCGACTCTTTCCATATCAAACAACTTTTCTAGTACCAGCAGGCGTCGCTGATCACATGCGGGGTTCTCAATCCCATAGTCGAAGTTATCCAGGATCACGGGCGGCAACTGCCGCGCAGGCGTAGATGTCGGACGATGGGTCAGTCTGCTGCTATGCTTTACCCATTTCTCAACGTCCGCGCTCTGCTGCATATCGATCCGCTCTAAACTCGTATCGTCGAAACCCAATCGTTTGAATAATTCTCGCCGACCAATGAACGGACGATTGAGCACAATAAAAAGATTTTGGGAAACCGACGTGGCACGGAATCCATTCAGGAGATCCAACCTGCTCTCACGTTTGTTAAGTAGAAAGATCTTACGGAACGTGTAAGTGAGAAACGCCAGGATAATTAACGCAGCTAGCCACGTAGACCACGAACCATTCATTCGAGGCAAACTCGACACTATCTGCTGCGGCCTGGTAGCTTGCGCGCGAATGTGCAATACCAATCTGTCAGCCAACTCCTCCCATCCCTCAAGCGGACTGCCAGCGGCCGACATAAAAGCGTTTCGGTGAAAACTGCGCGGATGAAGGAAGGGTACCACCGTCTTGAACAAGGCGATCAAATTAGTATCGCCTTGTGAAAAGCCGGTCGCGTGGGCGTTTACATTTGAATTCTCCACTCTTGTCCCAAAGAAAACGCTGTCATAAACGTCAGTCTTAGTTTCATATATCCGGTCGGTAACAAACTTTTCCATTGCCTGACGTTTATGGATTGGGAGGTTGTCGAGGTATTGCGCGCGAAGACGCGTTTCGCGACCGGCCATATCTTGAGCGAAATCAAGCTGCCCAGCTTTGATGAACAGTTTGATCTCCTCTGCGTGAGCCACTTTGAAAGAAGCGTAGGCTGGAACGATGCTGATGATAGCGAACAGCAGCGTCGCATTGAGAGTATAGAAAACTTGATAAGTTAAAAACTTAGGCTTGGGCAAGTCTCTGACGACTTTGACTGGGAGATACGATTCCGTACCTCGCTTAAGAATCCATATACAGTGCGCAACGCCAGCAAACGCGCACGCGACAGGAACTAAAAGGGTTGCTAAGCCGAGATGCCAATAAACAGTCGACGCTGAAACCAGGAGGAGTAACGCTTTCACGAGCATCGAGGCAGCATAGATCCCTCGCTTGTGCGGTGTGGGCCATAGCCACGACACAGGATCTTTGCTTTTACGATTGAGCAAATACATCAGTAATAAAACAATCAACAGCCAAACCAGGTAAATAAAGAACAGCGCCAGACACAGTGTCAAAATCTCACTGAACGCGGTGCGGAGGTAGTCTTTGTTCCGAAACGCAATGACAGTCCATCCGTATTTCCCCATTAATTCCCCCATTGGCCGCACAAACATCGCGTGATCTTTGCCAAGGTAAGGAGCCTCTATCAGTTGCTGAGAGCCGTCGCGAACCGCCATTCGCAGCTTCTCGTTGTTGTCAGACTCTTCAAAGAAGTTTTCGCCGAGGTGTCGTTTCTCATCGGAGTGAAAAAGGACGGTGCCCGTTTGATCAATAACGGCAAAGCCGAAGCCTGAAGGGACGATGGGATCCATAACTGACAGCAACCTGGTGTTCATCGCCGAAATCCACATCAGATCTTTTTCGACACCGGTCTCTTCTACTTTGATCTGGTTGAATTCAGTATCCGGTTGAAAAGGGAAGACTGCCTTCGAGATCACCGCCTCGCTCCGACCAGTCGTTTTCGAAACAATGGGCTGAAGGTAAAACTGATGCTTGTCGTATTCGTAGAACGATCCGTTGCGAACTTTGTAGAAATATTCGCGGTCGGCAACTGATACGTTGTTAGTAACATTCTGTCTTGTGCTCCACTTAATTTGTTGGTCGCCGTTCCAGTCGACCCAATACGCTGAAATAAAGTAAGCGTAGTGCTTCGGTTTATCTTCCAGGAGGATCAGGCGGCGGTCCCCCGATGGGTCGTCAGAGGTGACTGAGGCGGTTTGATCTTGACTCTTGCAGTTCCCTGGTAGCCGAAACTCTGACGATGGCTCAAAGATTCTCGTCGACTGCCGGTGTTCAGTCGATTCGTAAAACTTTAACGTCTTTACTGCCTTGCCTGACCGTAAAAGTTTTGGATCGCAATTTAGGTCGTCGATCTGTGAAAGCGCATCCTTGAGCTCACCATCAAAGTGGTCGGCCAGCGATTTTGATAACGATGCGAGGTCGTCATCTAGCGCCTTCGCTGTCCCCCGGTAACTTAGGGTAAAGCAGCCAAACAAAGTCAGCAGTGCCGCAATCATTACTCCTGAAATCAAGAGCAGGTACGTGTCGATAGGACGCAGGCGATCTTTAGGACCAATCAACACTAGTTTGAGAAACGGCCAACTGAGAGCTATCAACGCAGTGAGAAATCCGAAGATGATCAGCAGCAGGTATGAAACTGCCCACGCCTCGCTACGAAACCGACCGTTCTCAACAAATCCGCACACCAACCATTTGATTGGTTTCCTGTCATTAGTGCTCAGCCTTTCCAACGGCAGTTGCAACGGTCGATAGAAAAGCTTGTATTCCGCTGCGCCGAGTTTTACGTCAGCGACATTCGTCGATTGCCCCAATTGTTTCAAGTCAAGCTTCGACCCGTCAGGCGCTACCAGGTTGTTCAGGGAAACTAGTCGCATCTTTGCCGAACCTTCCTCGAAGACAACACCCATTGAGTCGTTAAGCTCGGCAACAACAACAGCATCGAATGGTTCGTCTTGATACGAATCCTCGTTGTCTGCGATACGATCCGTGTCAGCGAACTGACCCACTAGATCGGCAAGATTTGTTCTTGCTTTGAAGTTCAGATACGCGCGGGTGATGTTCTTTTCTTCACCTTGAGACGCGTTATCCGGCGGATAAGTGGTTGTGTAGCTGAAGTAAAGAGACCTCGGATCCTCTTCCCTGATTTCCATTCTCAATCTGGGTGATGATTCGTCCGCTGGCTTCGAAACGAAATCTACGCTGGCGATAGTGAGATTGGTGCCGTCTGCCTTTAGCGGATCGAGCGAATTGGCTTGAAATTCTTTCAGCGATTGTTGAGTGTCATGTTGTAACTTTTGATAGCCCGGGGTGGTCATAGCATCGCTGGCGTTTTGAGGATCATTTTCAGTCGCCGGCTGTTGAAGGTCATTGAGATATTTCTCTATCGCATTTGTAAATGCCCTGCTCTGACCGCTTACACTTTCTTCGACGTGTCTCGTTAACGTAGCTAAAACCCGGATGTCGCGACCTGTGTAATATTTGGTCTGACGCGTAACCCACAAGTAGTAGTAAACGACAAAGGGCATCAGCACGATCAAGAGGCTGAAGGCAATAATGCGCACCCGCTTGAGGCTGGAATTGGAAGGCTTTGGCATATGAAAACCTCTTGGACGCAATGCGCGTTGAAACGCTTCGGCTTCAACAACGCGAGAACAAGACGTTCTCGGAGATTACAACGTCGGCGGTACGAGCGAGGACGTTGGAGGTGTGTCCGAAGTAGCGAGGATCGGACACCCAAACAGCAATGAATCTGATGCCGATTATGTTTCTTTCCCGGGATTAGTCAAGACCCGATCCCTCAAAGAAAGGCCAAAACAAATGCCTGCAAAAAGTTCATTGACTGCCGAATACCGCAATCTGTATAAGCCTTAAAGGTTTTATCGTTGTCGAATTTGAAGGGATATCAGCATGAAAAGGTTCTTAGCCATAGCCGCATTCGCCCTCGCGCTGAGCGGTTCTCTCACTGCCCAGGAACATGCCAGACCGAGCAATACTCCTGTTCCCAGACCAACCACTACTCCCAGCACGAGCACCGCCCAGGGATCTCGCGACAGCAGTGTGCAGGACAGTACCGGTTGGATGAGGTTCACATCAGGGTCGGGCCGGTTCTCAGTTCTAATGCCAGAGACGCCAACCGACAAAGTGGAGACAACACCAAGCGAGCATGGGCCGTATACGACTCACCTGTTTGTTGTCCGCGACACCGTAAGCGTTTATCTAATCGGTTGGGTTGATTACGACGCGTCGTTCAATTTCAATCGACAGGCGGAGCTGGAAGCGAATCGCGATAACTTTGTTAGCGGGATTAAGGCGACGCTGCTTACAAGCAACCCAACGATAATTGATGGATACAACGCGATTGAGTTTGTCGCGGAAACCAGCGATCGAGTTTTTAAATCGCGGGTGTACATGGTCGGTCGTCGCCCTTACCAAATTGTTATTGGCTCACCTAAAGGACAAGACGATTCGGTTCAGGCAAGCCGGTTTTTTAATTCATTCAAAGTCCGACCGTAGTGGCGATAGGGAGGGATGAAGGGGCCACCGACTTCATGTCGGTGGTTCTTCAATTTCAAGCCACGACTCTCGAACCGCAATCATCCTGGCGACGATCAAAAAAACGAGGTCACTAATGTGACCTCGTCTTCATTCATTAGCGTGTCTCGAGTTTAGAAGTTCAGTTTCACTCCAAACTGAAACTGTCTCGGGTCAAACGCCGCTGTCGGTCGGCTGTAGTAGCGACCGTTGCCGGCGCGTTGATTGAACGCACGCACGTCCTCCACGAATGGAGAAGCCGCAGCTTCATTGAAACGATTGAAGAGATTGAATCCTTCCGCAATCAATTCTAAGCGGGCTCGTTCTGTCAGCCGAACTAGTTTGGCCAAGCGCAAGTCGAACGACATGTAGTTGTGGATCAAACCAAAGTTACGTCCCAGGCTGCCACGAGTAAACTGACCGTTCGTAATCAACGGTACGCAACCCGCATCTCCTGGTACACACAATGTCCCATCCGCTAACACGGTTGGTCGGTCGGTCTGATTCGATTGGTCGTTGTTCGTGTCTTGATTGCTCAAGATGTTGAATGGACGACCAGATGACCACTCAAAGATCGGCGCCACCGTAAAGTCTGACAGGAAACGATGTAGTCCATCGCCTGAGCGCCAGGCTGCTGGTGAAGCAATAATGCCACTAAACACGAATCGATGCCGCTGATCGAAAAGCGAATCGGCACGTTCTTCGTCGAAGCGACGATTGTCTTGCGGCAATAGAAGTGTCTGCAGGTCAGAAGAGTCGTCGATTGAGTGCGACCACGTGTACGACGCGAGGAACTGGAAGTGATTTGAAAACCGTTTCTTTAGATCCACATTCAACGCGTTATAGAGCGAATTACCGTCAGAGGTCTGCGCGTTGATCGAACCGAATGGAGAAATCACCCCTGGAGTTCTCAAGGTGCCGGGCAGTTGTGAATTCAGCACGGCGGGTGTAACAAGACCCCCGCTTGCCGCCTGGGCCAGAAAATAATTTGGCGCATTTGGTCTGAAGAAATTAGCGATCGCCGGTGAAATAATCCTGCCGCGCGTTGGCGACAACACAATCATGCCCGGAACGATGACTACGAGGTTGTCGCCCGGCAGAAGGGGGTTTGAGAAAACGGTGCCCGGAGCACTCGTTGGGAACAGCCCGGTAGTTGCCAACGCCACTTCAGTCGTATTCGCTGGATCACGATTAGCGTAACGACGGAAGTTTTGGATCTGCAGATCCGTTCGCGGTGCGTTTATATCCAGGGGGTGCGGTAAATGATGCGCGCCTACAAAGATGTAACTGCCGGACAGCGACATGTCTTTTGTCAGCTGTCGTTCGACAGTGAAGTTACCCTGATTGGCATATGCATATTCAAAGTCTTTCTGAACATGCAGCGTGAAGGGAAGTACTGGTCCAAACCCAGGGAACGTTTGATCGTCGAAACGTTGACGTCCAAATTGATAGATCGAACCTGGCGCAACACCTGGGGTTACAACACCGGCAGGACAGATTGGTGTTACTGGACCACCCGGAACACAAACTGTTCCTTGAAATACCTGCACCGCATTAAGCAATGCAGTTTGCGTTGGCAGACCTGGAACCAGAATCCCTTGTTGCTGTTGGACGGCATCTGCGATGTCGGAGTTGAAGGCGATCGCCAACAACGGATGGTCGTAGAAAAGACCGAAGGCGCCGCGGATGACGGTCTTACCGTCGTTCCTGGGATCCCAGGCAACGGCTAATCGTGGTGCCCAGTTGTTCTTATCGCGCGGAAACCCTTGCTGTACTCCCATGGCATCTTGTGCCGCGAGAACATCAGCTGCCGACAATGTGATACCGGAAAGCGGATCGCGGAAGCCCTGTGTTGCAACCTGCTCTGTTATCTCATAGTCGTATCGCACGCCATAATTGATGGTGATATTCGGCCGGATCTTCCACGAGTCTTGTGCAAAGAACGCCAGGGGTTTGTTGCTGATGCTGCTGATGGGATTCCCAAAACCTTGAACGTAGTTAGTCGGAAATCCGAGACCGTATTGTTGAACTGAAGTAAAGGGCGGCAATCCTGCGAAGGCAGAATTGAGAGTTGAAGCCGACAAACCACCGAAGTTGAACAGACCCGCGAAGTTCAGCTCGAAGATGGCTTCAGGGATGTTCACAAAAGCTACGTCGCCACCAAACTTCATGGTGTGATTACCCGCGACCATGTTTACGGAATCGGTGAATTCATATCGCGTTTCCGTGCGCACAACCGGTGAGAAGAGTTCGCGTCCAATAAACGCCGCACCGGAAATATTGAAAGCGACCGCGTCGCCGTTCTGCGATTTGAATGTCGCTCGGCGCTCACCGAAATTAAATCGCCCTTCATTGATGATGTTGTTCGACAGCGTCGACGTTAACGTCGAAACCGCCGAAAAGTCGCGTAGTTTTTGAATACCGGTTCTCGAAAAATCGTTTTGGCCCAGCGACTGGTTCTGCGATTCCACCTGAATACCGGTAATCGTGCTCGGGTTGTAGCCGAATCGGAAACTGAACTGATGGCTTTTGGTGATTAGGTGGTCCAAACGGAACGAGTTGAACGTTGTTCGATCAGTAATCGGAAAGATTTTCTGTAAATCCAGCAATGGACGAAAAGCTATCGGCTGTCCCAAAGCATTCGTAGTGGAGAGCGGAACAGGCGCGCCTGATAAGATAAAGCGTGGTCCGATTGTCCCGGGAAGAATGGGACTGATTGCAGGACACACGCTGCCGTCATTCGGCGAAGTCAGAGGATTTGATCCAGTTAACCCGGTGGTGCCACCGCTCGAAGCAAAGAATGCATACGCGCGGGCGCCGCAGATGTTGCTTGGAACGCCCGACGCGACGAGGCCGTTAATAGCGGCCGCCTGTGCCGGAGTAATGTTGGTAAAAGTCCGGGCGACGGGATTCAGCCCTGGAATCACAGGGATCGTCGCTGAAGAGGTAAGGTTTTGCCTAACATCGCTGGTGAAAAATCCCGATTCGTTTCTTCTTCTCTGCTCAAACGCATAAAAGAAGAATGTTCGATCGCGATCGAATGGCCCACCGATCGTTAAGCCATACTGCGTTCTCGTGAACGGTGGATCTTCCACCGGAGCAAACGCGTTGCGGGCCTGAAAACTGCGATGACGCAGGAAGCCGAAGATGTTGCCGTGGAAATCATTTGTACCTGATTTCGTAACCACGTTCACGACGCCACCGGCTGAACGACCAAACTCCGCAGCAAACGAATTCGTCACCACTTGAAACTCCTGCACGGCTTCCTGACTAACGGTCGAGCGCGACGCATTTACAGAGTTATCAGTGTTGTCTGCGCCGTCAACTTGAACGAGATTCGATCGTCCGCGTTGACCGCCGAAGTTCAATCCAGTTGTCGGCGCTGGTCCAATTGGCCTGCCGTTATCCCGACCAACCGTGGATGTAGTTAAAGCGAACGAGAGATAGTTCCGCTCATTGATCGGCAGGTTGTTGATTCTCTGCTGATCGATCGTTGTGGCAACGGCGGTTTTCGATGTCTCTACAATTTCGGACGTAGCATCGGAAATCGTGACACTCTCCGTGATTTGTCCTGGTTCAAGAGTTACGTCGAGATCAGCAGTTTGACCCACGGTCAGAGTAACTTTCGTCAATACTGATTTCTTGAAGTTTTGTGCTTCGATCGTGATCTCGTAATCGCCTGGAGGAAGGTTGACGATGCGATAGTTGCCACTGTCGTCACTCGTCGTCGAGCGCGAGATATTCGTGGCCGTGTTGCGCGCCGTGACCGTCGCATTTGGAACCACCGCGCCCGTGGCGTCTTTTACGAAACCCTGCAAATCGGCGGCGTTCGATTGCGCCTGTCCGAAGGCAACAGTTGAAAATGTCAGGGCGAAAATGAGTAAGGCAGTGGCTTGAGGTAATCTGACAAGCGACGTTTTCAAAGGTGCAAACATCGTCGTGTTCTCCTTAGCTGTTTTATGAATGCATTTGACCTGCGCGCAGTTCAATACTGTTCGCTAATGCTGACGTTTGAGCTTTGGCGAGGTTGGAGATCACTCTCCTACTAAACTGCTATGGTCGCGTGGGATCGGTGACGCCGGATCCATCGTTGGTTCGAGACTGAACCTTGGTTGAGAGACCTTGCTTGCTGAGCCTTTGTACTCCAAAACGCGCAGGCGTGGCAAGCATTAGGTTTTGGAGGGTAGATCGACCGTTATTACGTCAACGACGGCGTGGAAGACGGTTCATTCTTCCTCTTTCGTAAACATTTTCTTTACCAGTCGCTCGGCTTCAATGATGCCTTCTTCGGTGAAGACGACAGACTTTGCCTTTCCTCGGGGATCGGTAATGTAGCCCTTTTCATGTAGTCGGTTCATGGCGTCCCAATCGAACCCTTTCCAAGCTCGAGCACCATCGTGTCTTCCAAGAAGCAGCAATGCCAAAACAGCCTCATCAATTTTATCTGCGTCGAGTGTCATATTGTTATTTCGCCTTAAAAGAATCCGCGGAGGAACGCCGCCACTTCATCTGTGATGCCGACGATCTTGTTAGTTGCCTGTCTATAGAATTTGAAGTTGAGTTCGGTCTCGGGTCGACCGTCATTCCAGTCTGAAAAACGCTTGAGTTCGCTCCTTCCCAAGCGCGACTTCGCTAGCCCGGTGCGTCTGATTGTAATGCTCACTCGCGGCGTTTGCCGGGCAATCCCGTTTTTCTTTGGAGTCGCCTTGGCTGAGGTGACGACACCACTCGCGATCAGACCTGGCCCTCCTTCGTTCTCGCTTGCGAAGACGAAGATCGTGTCGCCGTTCGTGACGTGCTTCCCACCATACATCGTCTTCTGCGCAATGAACGCGAACGTCTCCGCAGACAGATCGTTAACCTCT
>JBKPMX010000188.1:0-10829 GCA_046765655.1 Acidobacteriota bacterium | reverse complement strand
CAAACACAGTGTGCAATGCATACCACTCAACGCTGATGTCATGCACAAACCGAGTACGCACATCAAAGTTAGTCACGAGATTTTCGGTGCCATGACCAATATCGATTCCATGATGCCCATTGGTTTCGCGAACAGCTGGTGACTCTGCTCTACTCTTGCTGGTTGTTAGCACCACATTCCTAACTGTGCAGAAGTTGGTCTCGTTCAGATCGATTCCGAAGTCCGCATTCTGAATTTCAACAGCGCTGATCCATGAATTCGCGACCTCCTGAAGAAACACTGCGTTGTACCCCTTCTCCTTGAAATGTCCCGGGTAAGGACTCCAGGGAAAGTGAATCGAGAGGTATTCGAGTCCAAATTCCTGAATTGATGGTTTGAAGCGATGAATTTCGGGCTTCCACTCTGCACGCACTTCATACGGCAGCGGTCGCTCGAGTTCGATGCTGTCAGTTGACGTCGACTTCACTCGCGATAAGAACCGCACGACGTTTTTAGTGCCGAGAAGATCTGAACCCGGCGGCATTACATCGCCGTACAGATGATGAATCAACGATCCTGACGAGGGTGTAAGTTTGGCAGGATCGCTTTCAGTCAGCCGGATCCATTCACCTTGTTTGACGGAGATTGAGTTTGAGATATGAAGAACTCTGTCGCCTCGTTTTGCAGGCGCAGTTACGGTTGCGAGACGCGTCGTCGTGTCGACCGAGTCTTTTGCAGTTACGTTGAATAGTCCCGGCCTAAATGCCCATTGTGACGTTTCGTCGCCGGTTGCGTTGTTACCAAAGAGGTCGGTAAGTGAGTTGGGAAAAAGCAAAATTGTTTTGTTCGGCCCCGCTCCTCTAATAACCAAATTGCCATGAAAGACATCGATACGTTTCGCAATGACGTATGTACCCTCGGGAATGAACAGAACACCACTTTTGATCGACTGAATGGCTTTTAGAAGTGCGTCGGAGTCATCGGTTACACCATCGGCTTTCGCATGGAAATCACGTTTGAGGTCCCACCTTGCTCGATCATTTGGAATGGTCTTCTCTCCCGCGTGATAGCCTGCATATGAAAAATCGGGAAGCCGCCCGGTCGCCACCCATTTCTCACCCACCCTACCCCAAAGAGAGGAATACGAACACGAAGTCAAAACGCTACCTCGACCATCTGAAATGACAGCAGACGCAAGTAACATCACGCAAACGAAAAGTTTTAGAGGCATCTTGGGTTTTCGACTTCGCTGCTGACGGGTTCTGCGGCTAGGAGTTGGCCGATCGAGCCCAGCCTACTCGCAGACATGTGCGTAAACAAGCTCTGATCAAGTCGGCGAGCAGCAGTAGTAACGGTTCGTTGTTCAGTATCCCGACGCGTTGAGATACTGACTGTTGTGCCACCGCCGTCGGTCGTGTCGCAGACAGTCAAACACCTTTCACTCTCGCTTCTCTCAGCAGGGTGTTCTGCGGGTCAACTTCGATATTAATCGGCTTTTCGCCGAGCGGAATTGTTTGGATCAGGTCTTTGCCAGTCGGCTTTAGCACGATGTCACGCCGGCCACTCGCGGTCGTAATAGTGATTGGTACTGGATCCAAAAAAGCATTGCCAGGTTGGACCTGCTTGAGGATCAACTTTAGATTTTTCCGCGGCAGCCACTGCCACGATAGCTCATACTGCGGATGACCGCTGTCGTATATCCATCGTGCGAAGAAGTCGCGAAGATTTTTGCCGGAAGCTTTCTCAAGTGCGAGCCGGAGATCCTCACTGCTTGCGACCGAGTTCTCGTGGGACTGGTAGTAATTTCGAATACCACGGGAGAACACTTCATCGCCAAGCTTCAACCGTAGCATGTGGAGCACCCATGAGCCCTTTTGATAGTTGTTCGCATTTAGGAGATCCATGAGAGTCTCGGTATCGCGATCAAATATTGGTATGCGCTTGGTCTTCTCAAACTGAAATACTTGTTTCGCCGCGTTCTCCATATACTGTTGAAAAGCGACGTCTCCTTCGTGACGCTTAAGAAATAAACCGGCGTAGTAAGTTGCAAACCCCTCACTCAACCAGAGATCGGCCCAGGTTGACTCCGTAACCGAATCCCCAAACCACTGATGCGCAATTTCGTGTGCGATCACGCTGACATTTCCCAGCGGAATCCCGTACGTCTTGCTCATGTTGGGTGGTCCGGATCGCGTCAACAGATTGCTTGCGAAGACGATCGCGCTCGAATTCTCCATGCCGCCAAAACGGGTCGCGCCCACGATCATCGCGAGTTTCTCATACGGGTATTGAGCGATCGTGTAGTTGAAGAATGCCAATGAAGGAATCGTAGGTGAAAAGCCTTTTTCCGCGAGTTGTCGCTCTGACCGCGACACGTAGTATGAGATCGGTATCAACTTCATCGGCAGAGGGTCCACACGCGCAAACTCACCGACACCAATGATCATGCAGTAAGGCGGAATCGGACTGTTTTCCGTGTAAGTCCAGGTGCGTTGACCGTTGGCGTTTGTTTCAACGTGATCCAACCGGCCGTTCGCCACGACTTCCTCACGAGTAGACGCAGTGACGTTGAATGTTACGGTCGCTTTCGCAGAAGGATGGTCTAACGTCGGAATCCAGTGATGAACTCGATCGGGCCAGTTGTCACCGATGGCAGTAGGCTTCCCGTCTGTATCCGGCGTGAGAACTAGACCGTCCTTAGGTTTGCCGTGGTAATCCACTGTCACCACTAAATGAGTTCCTGCATTCACGCGTTGCGGAAGATTGATTTGAAGCTTTCCCTTCTGATGTGTAAAGGGCACGGTCACCGAATTAAGACTGACCTTGTCCATCGTAAGATCTCCAAAATCGAGATCGATCACTTGGGTTGGCTTCAGCACGAGAATGCTGATTTGAGTACTCGCTGAAGTGATCTCCGAGAGTTGATCGTTCAGCGTGATGTTTACCTGGTAGTGTTCCGGACGCCACGTGTCGATCAGACGTTCGACACGAGCCGCAAATGCAGTCGATAGGCGAAGGGAAAGGAACAGAACAGCAAGAAGAAGCAGACGTTTATTAATCATCGTTTTTTGCCGCGCGTGGTGAAGATGAAGTATACAGGACTGACTGTAGTGGTTTCCGATAAAAAGTGGGTTCACGTAAAGACGTTGGCGAGCATGCTCCGGAGGAGCAACATGTTTATAGCTGGGGTCGGCAAATTACGAACGCGCTCCAGCGGAGCGTCATGTCTGCCGCAATAGATTACATTCCGCTCCTGATGGAGCGGGTGTGTTGTGGTGATGGATGGCTATAAACATTCGGCTCCTCCGGAGCGAAGAGTCCTGGATAAAGTCAAACCTAAGGCCAAAGACAAAAGCCAAAGCCCACAATCTAGTTAGACCGTTCGCTCAAACCGCACGTCTAATTGATTGACCCGTGACGGTGTCCGAGATGGTATATTGACGTTCAACCTGGGTAGCCACCCGGTGGCCCCTCCACCGTGACGGTAAGGAATCTCACCTGACAATTGCAGTTATCTCGGATTTTTACGATTGAGCGCTCTCTTTTAAAACCCAGCGCAGCGTACGAATACGGAGCCCACTCCAATGAAAACCAGCATCGCGTCTACTGTTGCTGCCCGACATCTTTCTCTTGTAGCTCTTCTTGCCATTATCACTTGTAGCCTGACGGCGACAACCTCCGCCGCCACAAACAAGAAGCCGATCCTTATTAGCCGGTCAGACAGCACGCGTGCGATCGCTCTCGAAACGATTACCTTGATGGGTGAGCCGTTCTCGCTTAATCAAACTATTGCCTGGGGCAGCGACACCCGAACACGCCTTTCGATCTTCGCGATGAACCTCGAACTCCTTCCGGGTGAGGGAATCAACGCATTCACTGCTGACGTGCAGGACAGCACCGGCAAGCTTTATCCGTTGACGGTCGAGTTCATGGGACCAGCTCATGATGTTTGGGGCATCAACAATCTCTCTGGCATCACCATGTTCGTGGTGCGGCTCCCTGATGATCTCGGTGACGTCGGTGATGTGCTGCTGCGTTTGAACCTGCATGGAGTGGCCAGCAATCGTGTGCGCGTTGCGATTGGGCATTCGGGTGGTGGTCCAGCCGATGATCAAGGCGCGGTACCAACACCGGCTCCCATCACACCTCCGCCGCCTGATGCACCACTCGATGCTAACGCCTTCATAAACGCTCCGATCAGCGACGCCGACGCAGTTCGTTTTCTTGAACAGGCATCGTGGGGACCAACTCCTGCTGAAATCACTCGCGTTAAGCAGATGGGTTTCATCGCGTATTTGAACGATCAGTTCAATACTCCGGTAACAAATCCTTCGAAGGGTTCCAATTATCCTGATTTGCTGTTCCCGCTGGATGACAGTGCGCAAGCCTGCCCGACCACTTCGGTCGATCCTAATTACAACCAAAATGTCTGCCTCCGAGATCAATTCTCGATGTATCCGATTCAGCGGACGTTCTTCACGAATGCTCTTTATGGCCCGGATCAACTACGCCAGCGTGTCGCTTTCGCACTCCATCAAATTCTGGTTGTTTCAGGGGCCAGTGAGGTAAACCGACCGAGCTGGATGACTATCTATCTCCAGGCCCTTGATCGGAACGCCTTTGGGAGTTACCGAACACTTCTCCAGGAGATTACTCTGAGTCCGGCGATGGGCGAATACCTCGACATGCGGCTCAGTACACGAACAAGCCCCAACGAGAATTTCGCACGTGAGGTCCTTCAGTTGTTTTCGATAGGAACTAATATGCTGAATTCCGACGGGACACCGCAGAGGGATTCTCAAGGGATACCCATTCCGTCTTATACACAAAATCAAGTGAATGAGTTTACGCGCGCGTTCACTGGATGGACATTAGCTACAGCGTTAGGGGCAGGGATAACCAATTACAGGGACCCAATGGTGCCACGTGGTGGCACAAATCATGACGGTGGCGCCAAGGTCTTACTGAACAATCAAGCTGTCGCTTCGTGTGGAAACAATGCCACCTGCGCCGTATCGGATTTGAATGTTGCGCTCGACAATATCTTTGCGCATTCGAACGTTGGTCCTTTCATTAGTAAGCAGCTGATCCAACACCTCGTGACGAGTAATCCGACTCCTGCTTACGTCTCACGTGTGGCGAGGGTGTTCAATAACGATTGCGACGGCTTATTCAACCAGGGATGCACCGGCGCCCGCGGTAATCTGAAGTTTGTGGTTCAGGCAATCCTGCTTGATCCAGAAGCACGTGGTGAAGTGAAGAGCGATCCAAATTACGGCAAACTTCGCGAACCCGCCCAATACGTTAACGGTTTCTTGCGTACTTTTAATGTGAAGTCGTTCGACAAGCTGCAAACTAGTGATGGCGTGCTTGACAGTAGGGGGGGCAACTTTACCGGAACGTTGGACCAGCCAATTTATCAACCACCAACGGTCTTCAGTTACTACCAGCCTGGATATGAAGTGCCTGGCACGAAGATCCTGGGTCCAGCGTTCGGCATTCTCTCAACTTCGACAACGTTGCGTCGTGCAAACGATATCAACACCTTGGTCTACTCCGGCGTTGCACCGAATACGACTCCAACGGCAGCGAATCCGGATCGCCCGCGCGGAACATGGATCGACATTTCCAATCTTGAGGCCATGGCGGTAAACCCGGGAGATTTTCAGCTCACGAATACACTTAATCAGCTGCTGTTCCACGGCACGATGTCCACTCAGGTCCGGGACTCGATCATAACGGCAATGAATGCAATCAACGATTCGAACTTGACCACGCGTCATCAAAAGCGCGCGCGAGTAGCTGTTTATCTCGCCGCAACGTCTTCTCAATACGACATACAGAGATAACGATCATGGCACCATCACGCAGAGACTTTCTCAAAACAGGCGCGTGCGCGCTCGGAAGTATGGCCTTAGCCTCAACGATCGAGAACCTTGGAATGGTTCACGCGCTTGCTCAGTCGGGGCCGGATTACAAGGCGCTTGTGTGCGTGTTCCTGAACGGCGGCAATGATGGCAACAACATGTTCGTGGATTTGAACCAGTACAACGGGCCTGTGGGAAGCACTACGACTGGCTATTCAAACACGCGGAGTGCTGCGGGTCTCGCGATTGCGCAGGCAAGCTTGCTGCCTGTTTCGCCGGCCACTGGCGGCTCATACGGTTTTCACCCGAACATGGCTGAAATCCAAAATCTGTTCAATCAAGGTAAATGCGCCGTTCTCTGCAACAACGGGCCGCTGGTTGAGCCGCTGACTCGAACCACTTATCAGAACGGCACAGGCAAAAAGCCGCTACAACTCTTTTCGCATTCCGATCAGGTGGGCCTGTTTCAGACGTCGATCGCAAACGTCGTAAGCCAGACAGGCTGGGCCGGCCGACTTGCTGACAAGACGACTGCGTTGAATCTTGGTGCGACGTTTCCGTCGAACGTTTCCATCGCCGGTGTGAATCTTCTCCTTACCGGCGTCGACACACGACAGTTGGCCGTGGCTGATTCCGGAACTCCTTTAGCTAACGTGCTGATTCTGAGTGATGCTCCGGGTGCAAGCACCACAGATAAAAGCTCGAGGCTCGCGGCCTTTAATCAACTGCGAACTTACGACAACGATTTCAAGTTGATAAAGGCAGCAAGTGACATTCGAACGAGCTCAATACAAACCGACAATGCTCTTAGCAGCGTCAACCCAACTATCACGACAACCTTCCCGAATACCAGCATCGCTCGTCAACTAAAACAGGTGGCGCTACTAATAAAGGCATGTACAGATCCAGTTGCAGGTATCAACATGAAGCGCCAGATTTACTTCACGCAGATTGGTGGCTTCGATACGCATTCAGCACAGATCGGCGGTCAGCAAACTTTGATGACGCAAATAAGTCAGGCGATTGGCGCCTTCTATGCTGCGCTAGTTGAGCTCAACATCCAGGATAAAGTGACGCTGTTTACGATGTCAGACTTTGGTCGAACGCTTCAACCAGCAGGTTCGGGCGCGGCTATTGTCGGCAGTGATCATGCCTGGGGTAATCACCACTTGATCGTCGGAGGTAAAGTTCTCGGAAACGCTTTGTACGGCACTTATCCAACATTGGCCCTTGGCGGTCCAGACGATACCGATGGTGGTTCAGGTCCACGCGGTCGTTGGATTCCGACGACCTCAGTCGAACAATACGCAGCAACGCTGGCGACGTGGTACGGTTTATCGTCGGCAGATCTCACTGCGGTGTTTCCGCTGATCGGACGCTTCTCGACGCCGAATCTCGGATTCATGGCTTGAGTTAATTGTTAGGAAAAAGGTTGAGTTAGCCTGGCGCCTCACGCTGGGCTATTTTTCAGAATGCCCCACGGTTTCAGATATTCAAAATGGGCCCCAAGAAACAACAGCTTCCACTCCAATACATAAGATTAATTTTGTTGCCGGCAATTCTGGCAGCTGCGTTTGGTTATCTCTTGTCGAGCGACAGTGGTCGTTATACAGCGCAAGCATTTTCATCTGGTCCGCCGCCGGGATACACCGGCGCGCCGCTTGAGGAACCGCAAGCTTGTGCCGAGTGTCACGTTCCTCCAGACGCAGGCACCGGGCACATTTCGATCACAGCACCCGCGACATACATTCCTGGCCAAACGTATCCGATCACAGTCACGCATACGAACGCGGATCTAACCAGACTGCGCTGGGGATTTGAACTAACCGTGCTGGACACTGGTGATGAGAAAGCCGGCGAGCTTCAATCTCTAAATGGACTCACGCAGATCATCAACAATGCCGGACCAGGCGCTGCCCGCCAGTACATTGAACACACCGCTTCCGGAACTTTCATTGGTCAACAGAACGGAGCCAGTTGGACCTTTAATTGGACGGCGCCGTCCACCGATGTTGGACCAGTCACTTTTTATGCAGCGGGCAACCAGGCAAACAACGATGGAAATACGTCGGGCGATTACATCTACAAAACTTTCGTCACGTCGTCTCCGCAATCCTCGACGCCCGACTTCGCGATAACAGTCACACCAACAATTCGTAATATTGTTCCTACGGGGTCGGCTCAATACACGGTCACGATCACCCCATTCGCGGCTTTCACAGGCGTCGTAAACTTGAATGCCACTGGACTGCCGACGGGCGCTTCCGCTGTTTTCAATCCGACATCTGTAAATATCAACGACGCAAACTCGAAAACGTCGACGCTTACAATAACCACAACCTCGAGCACCCCCGTTGCCAACAATCAGATCACGATCACAGGTCAATCAGGATCGTTGATGCATTCGACTCAGGTGAATCTGAATGTCGTAAGCCCATCAAGTGTCGATTTGTCGATAAGCAAGACTGCGTCACCGAATCCGGGCGAGGTGGGTTCCTCATTAGTCTTTCGAATGATTGTCACGAACAACGGACCTGCGAGTGCGACAAACGTAATGCTAAACGATCCAGTCCCGGCAACCACGACCATTGGTGCTGCCTCTACAACCCAGGGCGGCTGCGTGTTGGGTAATCCACTGGTTTGTTCCCTGGGTACGATCGCAAGCGGAGCGACGGTTACTGTGACGATGACAGTAACGCCGACGGCGGTGTCGCAGATATCTAACACGGCGACTGTCTCGAGCAACGAAACTGATTTCGACATGACGAATAACTCTGCATCTCTGACGATGCAGATTGTGGCTGCTGCTTCCTCGCCCGTGATGCTGGACGACAACTTGATGGTGTCGACCGTTGTTAGTGGCTTGAGTGCTCCGATAAGCATGGCGTTCATCGGTGTGAACGATTTCTTTGTACTCGAAGCTGGATCAGGGAAGGTCAAACGCGTTGTCAACGGCATAGTTCAATCCACTGTACTTGACCTGCCTGTGAACGCTGCTTCTGAACGCGGATTGCTCGGGATTGCCTTACATCCACAGTTCGCGCAGAACGGATTTGTTTACTTGTATTGGACTGAAAGTAGCTCGGGTGTCGACAGTCTGAATATCGACGACGTGCCGCTCTTAGGCAATCGCGTTGACCGTTACATTTGGAATGGGACCACGCTGACGTTTGACAAGAACCTTATCAAGTTGCGAGCGTTGCAAAGTGACGCAGGCCAATCATCGCGCGGCAATCACAATGGAGGAGTGCTGCGCTTTGGTTACGATGGCAAGCTCTACGTGATCTTCGGTGATAACGGCCGGCGCGGCTTTCTGCAAAACCTTCCGACCGGTGGTCCAGTTCCGGACGATCAGTTTGGTGGGCCCGAGCCTGACAACGCACACATGACCGGCGTCATCCTGCGCTTGAACGACGACGGTTCGACGCCCTCTGACAATCCCTTCTTCAATTCAGCGACCACACTTACCGGAGAAGCAGCGGCCAACATCAAGAAAGTTTTTGCCTATGGCGTTAGAAATAGTTTCGGTATGGCTTTCGATCCGATGAGCGGCAATCTTTGGACTGAAGAAAATGGAGACGACGCATTCGACGAAATCAATCGTGTTACCCCGGGCTTCAACGGCGGTTGGATTGAAGTGATGGGTCCGCTCGCGCGGATCTCCGAGTTCAAGTCAATCGAGAGCACGTACGGTGCGGGGAACCTGCAACAGTTGCGTTGGCCACCGTCGAACATCGCAAATACTCCTCAAGACGCTCTCGCACGCATGTACAACATACCTGGATCGCAGTATTCAGATCCCGAGTTCAGTTGGAAGTATGCAATCGCGCCCTCACCCATCGGATTTATTCAGGGCAGGGGACTGGGAGCGCAGTTTGAAGGTGATCTGATCGTGGGTGCTTCCCGTACGACGTTGCTCAATGGTTTTTTGTATCGCTTCAAGTTCACCGCCGATCGCCAACACTTCAGTTTCACTGATCCACGTTTGAACGACAGAGTTGCCGACAACACCGACAAATTCGATCAAACAGAAAGTGAGAGCCTGGCGATAGGACGTGATTTCGGTGTAACGACGGATATTGAAACCGGACCAAACGGAAACGTGTTCGTAGTTTCACTTTCGAAAGGCGCTGTTTATGAGATCAAGTCGAAACCGAGCCAGCTTTTTATCGCGAACTTGACCGGCGGCCAGGAGGTTCCCCCAAACGGTTCGACAGCTACGGGAACCGCAACTTTACTGCTGAGTCCAGACGAAAAGACAGCGCGGGTATCTTTGAATTTCAGCGGGTTAACAAGCTCACAAACTGGCGCTCACATTCATGGACCAGCCGCGCCTGGCGTCACCGCACCGGTCATCGTCGATCTGCCGGATGGCCAGATCGGCGACGTCGCTATTAGTCTCACTAGTGCTCAGGTGCAGGATCTGAAGAACGGACTGTGGTACATCAATGTGCACTCGAGTAATTTTCCATCCGGCGAGATCCGCGGACAGTTCGGGCCATCAGGCTCGGCGAGCAGCATCCAATTCAGCGCAAGCAAATATGTAGTGAATGAAGGTTCCGCATCGGTTGCGATCACCGTGACGCGTCTTGGCAGCACAACCGGAACGGCAACGGTTGATTACACAACAACTGACACTGACAACTTCACGGTCAACTGTGCGAACGTTGCAGGTAATGCATTCGCTCGTTGTGATTTTTCGACAACGCTCGACACATTGACGTTTAGTCCAGGCGACACGTCGAAGAGTTTTGTAATTCCAATCATCAATGACTCATGGGCCGAAGGGAACGAGACGTTTGGTGTGGCCCTCAGCACTCCAACAGGTGGCGCGATATTGGGGAGTCCATCAACTGCAACCGTCACGATTACGGACAATGAAACAGTTAATGGGCCAAATCCGATCTTCACGACACCATTCTTCGTGCGGCAACACTATCTCGACTTCCTCTCGCGGGAACCGGAGGTGGGTGAACCATGGTC
>JBKPMX010000187.1:0-12081 GCA_046765655.1 Acidobacteriota bacterium | reverse complement strand
AAGCGGCAGTCAAAGACCGAACCAAGGGCGCAGCCCGGAATGAGAGCCGCCATTACGGCGAGGCAGAGCCATCGCCTCACATCAGGCGGCAAAGCCGTTAATAATCAAGCACCATTATTTGGTTGCGGCTCTGCTGCGCTGTGTCTCTGCGGTTTATTTCTCGAGAGCAGTAAATGGTACCGAATAAGAAAAGCGGCTCGTTTCGCTTTGGGTGACCGGGTTTTTAAGGAGGACAGTAACCGCAGAGACCCCGAGGACGCTGACATTACGCAGAGAATGGTAGCCGCCCGCGAGAGTAAGTTGAAATTAGGACTAGTACGTAGCTGGTCGAACGACATGCGTGGGGCGCCCGGGAACGCTATAATTGCAACGACCCGACTCTTTATCTTAGGAGACTTAAATGAGCTGGAATCAAACCTCGTTTGCGACACCACAGATTAGTGATGAGCGCGTTGGCGCGTTCTTGCGCAGTGTTTATGGCTGGATGTGTGTTGGCTTGTTTGTAACGGCGGGAGTGGCGTTCGCGGTCGCTTCCTCTGAAACTTTCATTGAAACCCTTCTGCTCAACCGGGTATTGATTTGGGGAATTCTTTTAGCGCAATTAGGACTCGTGTTCTATCTCTCAGCGCGGGTGAATAAAGTTGCGCCTGCTACTGCCGCCGTCTTGTTTCTCGTCTACTCTGCATTGGTTGGGGTAACCTCATCGGTAATCCTTCTCATCTACACTGCCGCTTCAGTTGCATCGACCTTCATGATCGCGGCCAGCATGTTTGGCGCGATGGCGGCGTTTGGTACCTTGACGAAGCGCAGTCTTGCTGGATGGGGCCAGTTTTTGTTCATGGGTTTGATCGGATTGATCGTGGCGATGATCGTTGGCTTTTTTTGGCAGAACGATTTGCTTCAATTCGTGATCTCAATCGTGGGCGTTGTTGTTTTCACTGGCCTGACAGCCTGGGATGCACAACGACTGAAACAGATGGCCGTCGCTCTCCCTGATGGCCGCGTGGGATCATACGCTGTCGTGGGTGCACTTTCGCTCTACCTCGATTTCATTAATCTCTTCTTCATGTTGCTGAGATTGATGGGTGGCCGGCGAAATTAGATTAATCGCACGTGCTAATGCGTGCTGTTTCAGTTGCCGACCTCCACGCAACCTCCGCGTCTCAGCGATGGAAGTTGAGACGAAAGCCGCAAGAGACGAGGAGGACGCCGAGGTTACGTAGAAACTTGATGCATCAGTGAACCAGTTCTTGCTAGTGCATCGGCTGTTAGATTTCCTTCACAGCGGTCGATACCAAATTCACGGTATTTCCAGCCAGTCGATCGATTGCTTAGACTCACCGAACACAGGGTCAGAGCCTTACATCCATGGGTACAGATCGAGCGTCCAGTTCATCGGAAGGACGTGCGCATTTTTGATGCTGGTTGGTCAGCCGACGGCTGAGCCCACATTCCGTTTACGCATATGAGCAAACACGATCAGAAGAACTTGACGAGACGCCGTGTTCTCGGAATCGGCGTTATGGTTGCAGGGTTAATCATTCTATTGATGCCCGTCGTTCTCGGAGGGTGGATTATTGCACTCCTCGGAATCGTCCTGGTGGCAGCGGGACTTTTCGAATTTGTAGAAACGCTACGATCGCGTGGTCGAAGCGGGACGATCTATTCGTATCTAGGTGGTGTAGTTACAACGCTGCTGGGCATTGTGCTGTTTGTCAGTCCGCGACTCGTTCTTTCTGGTCTGCTAATCGCCGTTATACTTTTCCTCCTCTTCGATGGTGCCACTAAAACCTTCACAGCTTATAAAGAGAAGGGACCTGAGCGGTGGTGGCACGTCTTCAATGGCCTGTTCACACTGTTCCTCGCCTTTCTTGTTTGGTTTTTTGTCAGAGCTCATCTTGGCCTCATCGCTTTTGGCTTGGTTTTGGGCCTGCGTCTGCTGGTTGAAGGTTGGACCATGTTCTTCGTTCCAGAAAAAGGTCTGGAGGCTGGTAAAACCCAAATCGATACGACCCAACACCCGGACACGCGACTCCGGTTGGAACCAAGTGAACTCATCAAAGAAATGCAGGAGTCAATTCTTGTCACTAACGATGTAAAAGCTGGCCAAAACATCGTCTGGTGTGTGACGTTACTTGCCATCCTCTTTGCTATCCACGTCTTGCGCACGGATGCCCACTGGAACTTCATAGGATTCATTTCACCATTCACTGCCGTGGTGGGAGATGCGGCGGTCGCATTAATTCTCGCGCTCGTCTTATTGCTGCCGTTCCGTTTGCTGTTTCGAAAATTCACGAGACGGATTGAACGGACTGCTTGGTATCGTTTTGAAACGTTGCATGCGAGTGGAATGGAGCCGACTGTGGGTGAACGAGTGCTACGTTGGTGGCTTACCGCAAGGATGGCTTTTGCGGTTGCGCTGCGTGCTAATCGCGAGTCGTTGCATCACGCATTTTGGAACATGCTGCGTATCGGTCTCCCGCTAACAGCAATCATTGTCGCTATCAATTCGATCTGGGGATTCAGTTGGTACTTCAATTCTGAGAATTGGGCCTCGGGAGTTTGGCAAAGGATTACGGAAAAGCGCGTCGACGTTTGGCGTCAACGGATGGCGGAAGACGTCGAGAAGTTCGCGTTGTCAAAGGGTGTTCCGCGTGAACAGGTCTTCGCGATCGATCCGGGAAACACTGAAGGTGATTTTAGTTTTATCGTGATCGGCGACACAGGCGAAGGAGATCCCTCACAAATGTCACTTCGGAACCAGTTGATCGCAGCAAGCCATCGTGATCACGTTAAGTTTCTGGTGCTTTCGTCCGACGTGATTTATCCCGACGGCAAGATGAAAGACTACGAGAGAAATTTCTATTTACCCTTCCATGGGTTTGAAAAGCCCATCTTCGCAATCCCGGGTAACCACGATTGGTTCGACGCAGATGAGGGATTCAATGCCAACTTTTTAGAACGCGACTCCGCCATACTCTCGATGAAAGCACGCCTGCTGTCGGATCTTAAAACCAAGGCTATTACAACTGATGAGCGGTTCCAGGAGATCGCCGACGAAGCCGATCGTTTGCGCAAGTACTACCGTGTCCGGAATGGCCTGCAACGAGGACCGTTCTTTGAGTTTCATACTTCCGGCTTCTCTTTGATCGCGGTCGATACGGGTATCTTGCGAACCGTCGATCCATACGAATCGGCCTGGCTTGAACAGGCCCTGACGAGAGCGGGAATAAACTTCAAACTTGTCGTGTTGGGCCATCCGTTCCTGGTGGCCGGCGCTGATACAACCGCGAACGATCCTGAGTTTCGAAAGATCTACGAAACGATGAAGCGGTTCTCAGTTGATATCGTAATGGCGGGCGACACGCACGACTTCGAGTTCTACAAAGAGAAGTATTCTACGGAGTCAGCGCAGAAGGAGATGCTGCATTTCGTCGACGGTGGTGGCGGCGCCTATTTGAGTATCGGAACCTCGCTAGCCTTTCCAGAAAATCCAGTTGCGCCTGACTATGCCTTCTATCCACGCACTGACGAACTAACAGCAAAGATCAAGCACGAAGCACCTTATTGGAAATTACCGTTTCTTGTTTGGCTGCGTGCCTTGGGCGGATACCCGTTCGACAGTGAGATGGTCTCCGGTGCCTTTGATTTTAACTACGCCCCGTTTTTTCAGAGCTTTCTCGAAGTAAACGTTGAGCGTTCACAGAAGCGCGTGCGGCTCCAATTGTATGGAGTTAACGGACCGCTAAGATGGCGGGACATCCAGGTGGGCGGTCAGGTCAAACCTGCGGACAAAACGGACGACGACCTGGTTGAGTTTATCGCGCCGCTCCATGAATAGAACGGACTACTTAATGACAACCCGGCATGCGAAACGCGCCGATCCGGCTCGAGTAGTTTGTGGCATGCTTCTTTAAGTAGTCACCGACATACCAGATTGTGCAATCGTCAGACGGATCGATAGCAGTCTGAGTATAGTCTTCCCAGCGCATTGCATTCTGTGCTGCTGCGCCTTCAGCTAACACCGTTTCCTTTAGCGTCAGTTGGCCCAACGGATCCCTGGCCAGCCTGCCTGCAAACCGCTGACCTGGAAAAGTCGATCCTCCTCCGAACGAATAGCCGATACCGATATTGCCATTACGATCAATAGCGGCACTGGCCATCCAACGATAATTGCCGTCGGGAGTGTACGTACCTTGCTGATAAAGGACTGGGTCGCGATCTTTGCTGAGCCTGAATTCATACCAGCGCACGCCACCACCGCCGGAAGATGTGTTCACTGAATGGACCGCGACTATCGATTCATGGCCATTGGCTTTTCGATAAACCAGCCGGGCCATTATTTTGTCGCCTTGTGCATCCAGACGTCGATCCGTACCTGGTTGAGGAACACAATTCGTAAGTTGCCCGCCACACAAGTATTGATAAGGCGCAACTGCAATCCTGCTTGGTCCAGTGATTCTCGTGTTCGACCGGTTCTCCCAATCGACATGAAACTGCCAGGCAAAGACTGCGTCATCTTGCAGAACATTCTTAAGCTGTGTTCCACCGGCGGCCATGATTATGTTTGGTGAGCCAGGTGGCGGTAATCCGGACCCATCAATATCGGCATTGTTTAGAAAATTGACACCATCGATGATGATGCATTGCTCGGTTGCGGGTAGTCCCTTCAGCATCTTGCTTCTTTCAACAACGCAAGCGTGCTTTTGAATCACTTCGTCACCAGTGCTCGTTGGAATGTAGTAGCCATCTGGCCAGATAGCTGGGCGCGGATAGTCGGGGAAGAGCGCTCGCAAAAATTCGTAGCGGTAATACTTGCCGAGTGGATCGGGTGTCACACTAATCGCGTAGCACATCGAGTAAGGTCCTTGACCTGCTGTCGCCGGCGCGGGACGATTTGCCTGAGAAGGATTCGGTACGGGCGGAGGAAGCAGTTGCGCAGGTGGTCCTGGTTGGTTAGGTCGACCCGGTGGACTCAACTGCGCTGGTTGTCCATGGGCGCCGGGAACAGGCTGGTCGGACCTTACTGGACCGCGCGCAAATGTGGGCATCACTATCAGCCATCGTTTCGCCAACTGATCGTAACGCACTACCGCATCTCCATTGTTCCGCGCCTCACATTGTCCGCCGAAACCTCGAAAGACGGCGTTAGTAACAACGGGGCCGTACAACACTCTGCCTGTTTCGGCGAACCGCTTGCCCTTCTTGGTAAAGACCGCCATCCGTGCGTTGACGATTTGCACAATGTGATCTGGCCCAACGGCGAGCGAATTGTCCGATGGATTGCGCACGTTCGCCGGACCTTGTGGCCCTTCGAAGCCGAACCCTAAGCCATCGAAGCTCTCAACAAGAGTTGCTGCCGAACGCTCGCCTTGTAATGTTTGCTCTACCGCTGCGCCTGCCGACGGTATCGGCTGAGACTTGGGCGCAGACGGAACGGAATTCTGTTGCTGGAAGCCAGCGGAATGCGCCTGTCGGATTCGCTCGCCCGCACCTAAGCAAACGATTACGAACGCGCTAGATAACAGAACGATGTTGATTCGCATAGATGTTGCGCCAGTCTGAATTTACGGAAAGCTGGTCCTTATATATAGGACTCACTTTCATTCCATCAATGGTTTAGTTGTTTTGCAGGAAGGGCACGCGTATATTTCGCCAACAAAAACGCGAAACTGGTAAGTGATTCAACGAACCAATATGCGTCAATACATTCTCGCCTGTGCGACTGGTGCAGCAGTGCTGTTGCTGTTGATGTTCAGTAACTTGCCAACAGTGTCGGAGTCAGCACAGACTCAACGCCCAAATGAGCAACCGTCGCTGCCAGCTACACTTGGTTTGGAGCAGGGGTATCTCGAGTTTGACACTCCTGATTTCAAGCTGAAGCTGGTCAAGGCATCGCAGACCATAGCTGCCCTTGAACCTAAGTCAACTGCCGGATTCGACTTCACTCCTGGCGACAGATTAGAACGCAGAGCAGCAAACGGTTTTCATCATCTTGGCGATATTACGTTTCGCGTTCGCAGCGACTCCACGGGGTCCTGGCATGATTACGACACGGCACAGGCACGACAGCCCGTCAACACAATGGCCGTTTCATCCAAGGTTTTGGCTGCTGCGGATCTATCGCCAACTCTTCCGGCTGACGTACCACTGCAAATCACACGGTCCTGGGCTTTAGACAATGATCGTCTGGTGCTGAAGTTTGAGTTGAAGAATCGAACTGCGAAGGCGGTGCAGATCGGCGCGTTATCGTTGCCGATGATCTTCAACAACATCATTACCGGGCGCAATCTCACACAAGCTCACGAATCATGCTCGTTTGCGGATCCATACATTGGGCAGGACGCAGGCTATCTACAGGTGACACGGCTTAGTGGTAAGGGGCCCTCACTCGTTGTTGTGCCTGAGCGAAATACGCCTTTCGAAGCGTACCAACTATTGAATGAACCGATGCGTCCTGCGCAAACGTTCGAGGGTGCATTTGCCTGGATGGTCCACACGCAAGCCTATGCAGAGCAGGAATGGAAGGGAGTCGAACAATGGAATCCGCCTTCCAGTTTCGTGTTGGTGCCCGGCGCGTCGAAGGTATATGCGGTGAAGTTTCTTTTGTCAGATGAGATTCGCAATATCGAAAATACGCTCATCGCGAACAAGCGGCCGGTTGTTGTTGGTATCCCAGGCTACGTTTTGCCGTCCGACTTAGACGCGCATCTGTTTGTGAATTACTCGCAGCCGATTCGCTCAATCGATGTTGAGCCGAAAGGTTCGATCGTGGTCGGCAAGGAGGCACGGGCGCGCAATGGCTGGAAAACGTATACCTTGCGTGGCCAGGGTTGGGGTCGCGCCAGGCTTACACTTAAGTTCGACGACAACAGTAAACAAGCCATCAACTATTACGTCACGAAACCTGCGGCCGATGCGGTTGCGAACCTCGGAGAGTTTCTCTTCACGAAGCAGTGGTACGACGATCCAAGCGATCCATTTCATCGCAGTCCGTCCGTAATGAGCTACGATCGCGAGGCGAATAAGATCGTTACGCAGGACAGTCGTGTATGGATTGCCGGCCTTGGAGATGAAGCAGGATCCGGTTCGTGGTTGGCAGCAGCGATGAAAGAGTTTGGCCAACCGCGACGCGAAGAGATCGAGAAGTATGAACGCTTTATTGATCAGGTCCTGTGGGGTGGGTTGCAGTACAAGAATGGCCCGAACCAATACGGCGTTCGTAAGAGTTTGTTTTACTACTCTCCGGCAGACGTGCCCCGTTACGTTTACGATCCGTCACTGAATTGGACTACATGGACCAGTTGGAAGAAGTCTGATGCTGAAACTATTGGCAGAGGTTATAACTACCCGCACGTTGTTGCCGCTTACTGGTCGTTGTATCGAGTAGCGCGTAATTACAAAGGGCTGGTGACGAATCATCCGTGGGAGTGGTACCTCGAGCAGGCGTATCAAACTACAAAATTCACCTTTAGTCGTGCGGCGAATGGACGACGCCGCGTTGGGTACGTCGAGCTCGGTTTAATGGAAGGAGATATTTTTCTCGCGGTTCTATTGGATCTAAAACGTGAAGGTTGGACCGACAAAGCAACTGATATTGAGAACCTAATGAAAGAACGCGCCACTCGATGGCGGCAGGAAGCTTTTCCATTTGGGAGTGAAATGGCGTGGGACTCGACGGGTCAGGAAGAGGTCTATGCCTGGTGCAAGTATTTTGGCGACGATGAAAAGGCCAAGGTCTCTTTGAATTCCATCATCGGCTACATGCCAACAGTTCCTCATTGGGGCTATAACGGGAACGCTCGTCGCTATTGGGATTTCCTTTACGGCGGCAAGCTGCGGCGCATCGAGCGTCAACTACATCACTATGGCTCAGGGCTCAACGCCATCCCCGCGTTGTCGGCATATCGAGAGAATCCGAATGATTACTACCTGCTGCGCATCGGCTATGGCGGGATGATGGGCGCTCTCACAAATATCGATCAGGAAGGGTTCGCCTCAGTAGCTTTTCATTCATTCCCTTCGACAATGAAGTGGGATGCGTACAGCGGTGATTACGGGCCAAACTTTTTTGGTCATGCGTTCAATACAGGGACGTACTTGATAAATCATCCCGAGTTTGGCTGGCAGGCATTTGGGGGAAACGTGAAGCTTGAGGGCGACTGGTTGCGGGTCACTCCCCTCGACTCATTTAGAACAAGATTCTTTGTTGCGCCTTTGGGTTTATGGTTAACGCTCGACTCGGGCACGTTTGATCGCATCGATGTAAACAAACGAAACGGCACCGTTCGCGTTGGCCTATCGCCGGCGACAGCGCACACGTCCGAGGCGCGGCTACGTATCGAACAACCCGCGAAGATAGCAGGCGTCGGCAAGTATGCTCCCGGCGACAAATGCGCATTTGAGCGAGATGCATTCAGAGTTCCTCTTACCGCTAACCTCACATGGATAGATCTCACCGATAAGCAAAAATAGACGTCAACTGAGTTAGGCGCGTCGCCGGTTTTTTCTTTGTGCAACCTCAGTGTTCTCTGTGTTTCCGTGGCGGTGACCCAACTATTCAGTACCGTTCGCGGTAGCGGATGGCCAAGACTCAAGTCGCATTTGTTCCCATGTGTGGCCGCTCGAGTCTTGGCCATCCACTACCGCGAACGGTACTGAATAGGTTTCAAATTAGGAGTCTACGCAACTCCAGCCTCCTCTTGTTTTCCCATACGAGTCGTTGTATAGTCCTATGGCCACGCCATAGGAGACTCTTTTTAGTGTCAACCAAGACTGAAATCTGGCAAGGAACACTTGCGCTGATGATCTTGAAAACGCTCGAAACGCTCGGGCCACTGCACGGATATGGAATCGCCCGTCGTATCGAACAGATTAGTGGAGATCGACTCTCCCTCAATTACGGAACGCTCTATCCGTCGCTGCTGAAATTGGAACAGGAAGGCTGGGTCAATTCTGAATGGGGTGTCTCGGAAAATAATCGCAAGGCCAAGTACTACAAGCTCACCCGCTCGGGCCGCAAACAATTGGCAAGGGAGGAAAAGGAGTGGAACCAGACCACGGCAATCGTGGCCCGGTTTTTTGCGCCTCTGGGGGATCAATCATGAGACAACTTCGCGCTTGGTTGTTGAGATTCAAAGGATTGTTCTTCAAGCGCGCTCGTGATCGTGATTTCGCTGACGAGATTGAAAGTCATCTCCAAATGCATATCGACGACAATATTCGCGCCGGAATGTCGCCGCAAGAAGCGAGAAGGGTCGCGGTATTGAAATTGGGCGGCATCGATCAAACAAAAGAAGCTTACCGTGATCGCGTCACGGTTCCGTTCATTGAAAGCGTTTTGCACGATCTCCGCTTTGCGCTGAGATTACTCCGAAGAAACTCGGCGGTGACCGTCGCGGCCGTGCTAACGCTCGCTACCGCCATCGGCGCCAACACTGCGATCTTCAGCATCGTTGATGCCGTATTGTTAAGGCCGCTTCCGTACCCTAATGCGGATCGTGTAGTCAACGTGACAACCACATCTTCGCTCCGCGGGTTGGATGACTTAGTTCTCTCGGACGCGGAATTCAACGAGTTCAAAGAACAGACGCAATCATTCGAGAAGATTGCCGCGTATGCCTCGGCCGCACTCAACCTGGGGGATGTAGCGGAGCCGCAACGGGTCGGATACTCGGAAGTGAGTGTCGATTTCTTTCCCGTTCTTGGGGTTAATGCGTACCTCGGACGCACTTTCACTCCTGAAGAGGATACGCCGGGATACGAACCGCGGGTACTAATCAGCCACCGTCTCTGGCAAGGACAGTTCGGATCAGATCCAAACCTCGTCGGAAAGTCTATTCAGCTCAACGGCAGAAATCGCCTCGTTGTCGGCGTGATGCCGCAGGGGTTTAACTTTCCTCATCATGATACGGACGTGTGGATGCAACTGAACCTTGACCCCGCGAGCAGAGTGCTCACCAACAAGTATCTCGACACAATTGCATTGCTGAAGCCGGGCATTTCCAGGGAACAAGCGGAAAGCGAAACGAACACTATCTATAAAAGGGTGAGGGAAGAGTATCCGCAGTATTACAAGAACGGACTCGGAGTCGGTGCGGCGGTTACCGGTTTGCAACAGAAGAATGTTAAGGCCATTCGTCGTCCGCTTCTTCTATTGCTCGGCGCAGTAGGTTTCGTTTTGCTGATCGCGTGTGCGAACGTGGCCAACTTGTTGCTCGCTCGTGCTGCCGTTCGACAGAAGGAGATTGCAATGCGATCGGCGCTCGGTTGCGGACACAGTCGCATTGTTCGCCAACTACTGACGGAGAGTTTGCTTCTATCAATAATTGGTGGCGCTCTCGGTGTATTGCTCGCGTTCGTCATCTTGCGCGTGCTGCTAGTGGGAAGTCCGCTCGACCCTACACAAGTTCAAAGCGTCAAGGTCGATCTCACGGCGCTGGGCTTTACGGTGCTTGTCACAGTTATTGTTGGAGTGCTCTTCGGTCTTGCCCCGGCCTTCCATGCGTCGAAGGTGGATTTGAACGAGGAACTCAAGCAAAGTGGTCGACCGGGCTCGATGGGGAGTCTCCGTCATAACCGCATCCGTGCCGTCCTCGTGATTTCGGAACTCACACTATCGATGGTTCTGCTAATCGGCGCTGGCTTAATGATCCAAAGTTTTGTGAGACTGCTAAAATTTGATCCACGATTTGACGCCGCGCACGTCGTTTCAATGAGACTCACTGTGCCCAGTGCGACCTATCCCAAGAATTCCGATGTAACAACGTTTTATCAGCAACTACAAGATCGGATCGGCGCAATCTCCGGGGTTCAATCGGCCGGCATCATCAATCAATTACCTTCAGACGCAGAAAAATCAGAGGCTTCTTTCGAGATTGAAGGGCGTCCCTTTGTGACAAATACCGATCGTGAAGATGGTATAGCTGACTACCGAATTGTGAGTCCGGGCTACTTCAAAACGATGGGCATTCCGATGTTGCGCGGTCGCACGTTTACGGACCACGAAGGGAAGCAAGCTCCACCCGCCGCGATCATTAACGACAAATTGGCGCGCCGTTTTTTCCCAGGTGAGGATCCGACGACGAAGAGAATAAGACTCACAGAAAACAGCCCGTGGTTGCAGATCGTTGGTGTGGTTCCGGATATCAAGAATCAAGGGCTGTTCGCTGAGACAACTCAGGAGATGTACTTTCCGTATGTAGAATCCTCCTTTGGTCTGCCCGCAGCGACACGAACGATGACAGTCGTCGTCCGCACAAACGGCGATCCTGCGTCATTCGTGAATTCAATCAAAAACGAACTGCACGCGATAGACAGGAACTTACCTCCCTACAGAGTGCAAACTATGGAGCAAGTGCTCGCCGCCTCGTTATCCAAGACACGCTTCACAATGCTGCTGCTTACTTTCTTTTCATTACTCGCGTTAGTGCTTGCCGCAGGCGGCGTCTATAGCGTGATGGCCTATTCGGTCGCTCAGAGATCACGTGAAATCGGTATCCGCAACGCGCTGGGTGCGCAGAGCGGCGACATCTTTAAGCTCATCATGGGACAGGGCTTTATCCTGGCGATCATTGGTGTGCTATTAGGCGCATTTGCCGCGTTAGCACTTACTCGTGCGATGTCGAGTTTGTTGTTTACCGTCAGCGCCACAGAGCCAAAGATTTTCATTGGGGTTGCTGCACTGCTGATCATTGTCGCCTCGCTCGCGTGTTACTTCCCCGCACGTCGGGCGACGATGGTTAAACCACTCGCGGCGCTGCGCAACGAGTAGGGTCGTGCGATCCTCAGTCGAGAACGTCTTAGTCCCGAAAACATCACCTCGCATCAACTTCGCGTCACACCTAAAGTTGGCTTCTGCCGGTGCTTATCTCCCCGGCTCGCCAGAGATCTTTGTTAGCGCCTTTCGTGTTCACCTCGTGTGACTTTGTGATAGTTCCGTCGGTCGCTCGACGCAATTTACATTTCGAGATAGCGGGCCTTCTCAGCAGCGTCAGGTTCTTCAACCCACAGGACCAGTCAAAACATCATGCGACCGGTGGTGGAATCCTTGTTGGTCTCAATTACGAAGCATTTAAGAAC